>JBILFK010000052.1:0-9275 GCA_044351685.1 Rickettsiales bacterium
AATGCTGGCCCGATGCGTTGGGCATTGATGGCAGCATCGATCGCTGTTTCACTGCTGCCTGCCGGTATTTTTGTGGCGCATGTGATTGATCGGTTTGGCAACGGCATTGAATCCAAAGCCAAGAAAAAAGCGCTGACAGATTGGTACCGCAACCAAATTGCCAATCAGCTAGGCATTGACCCTGGGCGCGTGACGTACCGCGATTTAGAACTCGCGGCGCAATCGAATAGCACCTTCCGTTCGATGCTCGATAAAGTCACTAAAGAGGAAGATTTGGCGAACCGTGCATCGCTTGTGGGCACCGCGCTTGCCATTCCGGTAAGCCCGATGCCGTTTGTAGGTGGTGCTGCGAAAGCTGCAGCAGTTTCACTTCCGGCGATGGCAACGCAAGTGGGTGGCACAATGGCCGCCGGTATGCTGACTAAAGATGAATTAATGGTAGATGATGTTTCTACCATGATTAACGAGAAGCGCTTAGCTGGCCAACCCATTACCACAGGCGATGTGTTTACCTTGCGCCTAGCGCACGACAAACCACTGCAAGATAAAATTAAACAACAGCACGGCAAGCGCTTCCACAAGATGACACCACAGCAGCAGGAAGCGGTGATGAAGATTATGCCAGAAATGGCAGCCGCAGCTGAAAAAGAAGCCTATGCCGTGAATAATAATATTATGACTGAGCAGGATTTGGTGGTGACCACAGGATCACCCCCCGCAAGCGGTGGCTTTGCGCCTGCTATTCGTGGCCAGCAGAAACCTTCGTTCCGTGAACAGGTGGATGCCAGCCGTGCCGCGGCAAGTGGCATGCAGTTACGCCCAGCGTAAGCACACACGATTTCATCATTTTTTAAGGATACTTTATGGGATTTGTCGAAGTACAATTCCCCGCCGATATCAGTTATGGATCATCGGGCGGGCCGGGCTATTCTACCGATATTGTGATGGCCGAGAATGGCTATGAACAGCGTAACATTAACTGGCAGGAAGCGCGTGCGCGTTACAATGTGGCGCATGGTGTAAAAACCAAAACGCAACTAGATACGCTGATTGCGTTTTTTCGTGCACGCAAAGGCCGCGCTTATGGTTTCCGTTTCAAAGATTGGACAGATTACCAAGCCACTAATCAGGCGATTGGTACAGGTAACGGCACACAGAAATTATTTTCGCTGGTAAAGCGCTACAGCAGTGGTGGCAGCGAAGAGCTTCGCAGTATCCGCAAACCGGTGGCCGCAAGCCTGAAAATCTATGCCAATGGCACCCTGCAAACGAGTGGCTACACGCTGGATGCAACGCAGGGAATTGTGAATTTTACAACGGCCCCAGTGAATGGCGTGGTGGTAACCGCGGATTTTGAATTTGATGTGCCGGTGCGTTTTGATGTGGACAGGCTATCGGCAACGCTTGATGCCTATGGCGTGCATTCGTGGCTGGATATTGCATTAATTGAAGTGCGAGTGTGAGGCGTTATGAAAACGATTTCAGAAGCCTTACAGCGGCATTTGCAGAATGAAGTAACCACGCTTGCAACCTGCTGGAAACTAACCCGGCGTGATGGCACCATGATGGGGTTTGCCGACAGCGATGCGGATATCACGTTTGCTGGCATGACATACCACGCTTCGGCGGCATTGCAGGCAAGCGCGATTACCACCAGCATTGGCCTAACCGCCGATAATTTTGATTTGGAAGGGGTGCTGAGCGACGATGCTATCACCGAAGCCGATATTCTGGCGGGGCGCTATGATTACGCAGAAATTAACTGCTTTATGGTGAACTATAACGATACCAGCATGGGAGCGTTGCCGCTTACCACCGGTTGGTTTGGTGCCGTAACACTCAAAGACGGCCAGTTTGTCACCGAAGTGCGCGGCATTGGCGATGCGTTGCAGCACACGATTGGTGAGCATTACAGCCCTACCTGCCGTGCGACATTGGGCGATGCACGCTGCAAGGTGGCGCTTGCTGGCTATACTGTAACAGGAAGCGTCAGCAGTATCAGCGGTGTGTACACATTTACCGATGCAGGTCGAGGCGAAGCAAGTGGTTATTTTGCCTATGGTACGGTGACGTTTACCTCGGGTGCCAACCAGAACATTACGCGTGAAATAAAACGGTTTGATACAAAAACCTTCACCAGCTTTCAGCCATGGCCATACCCGATTGCGGTAGGTGACAGTTACAGTGCAGTAGCGGGCTGCGATAAAACCCTCAGTAGTTGCATTGGCACGTTTAACAACGCAGTGAATTTCAGGGGCGAACCACATGTACCAGGCACCGATGCCATGCTAGAAACATCGGCGACACGAAAACGATGACTTCCGCTGATACGATTATCGATACGGCGCGGAGCTATTTGGGCACCCGCTTCCGGCATCAGGGGCGCACACGCGCAGAGGGGCTGGATTGTTTAGGCCTGCTGCTTGCTATCGCACAGGATATCGGCGTGACGTGGCAAGCAGACATAGGCGCGATGCATGAATATCGTGGATACTCGCATATGCCATGCACCACAGAACTGCGCCGAGGGCTTGAGCTATCGCTGATCGCAAAGCCCACAGAGGCCATGCAAATCACCGATATTGTATTGCTATGTGTGCAGGGTAGGGCACAGCATTTGGGGATGGTGGCTCGTTACGTTGACAGCGATGAATTCAGCCTCATTCACGCCTATGCACCGGCACGTAAAGTAGTGGAGCACCGACTGGATGATGCATGGCGGCAGGCGATTGGTGGCGTGTATGGATTACCGGAGCATGTGCTTAAAATTCCATCCGCCCACGAATGCCAATGAACCAACGATACTCTTTATCTTTGGAGATGACCCAATGTGCCGTGGTTTTTTCACTGACATACGCAGGAGTATGAATCATGTAGCCGCCTTTTCTGCGGCTGAGGCTTACCTCGAATGGTTCTTCGCTTTCGCTCATGCGTAAATGGATTTTACCGAAGGGCGCATCGTAACGATTTTTTACCCGAATGTTTTCGGGCTGTAATGCGTATTGCATGGTGGGTGTTTCGCATGCCGATGCCAAAAAACATACGGCAAAAAGCATGCTAAAAATCATGCTGCGATGCAATGTATTTTGCAATGCAAAACAATGGGTTGAATATAGTGCGCTAATCATACGTTCAGAATAACGCAGAGTTCGTTAAGGAATCGTTAACTTTTTCTCTGTATCGTCAAAAGTTTTGCATCTGACTGTGCGTCGCAGCAAGAAGCCGCGCAATTTTTATCTAATTTCGTTTTCAAAGGAATGGAACGCTATGGCATCGATTGTACTCAATGCGGCATCGGCCGCAACGGCTGCAAGCACGGGTGGTTTAGGTGCGGCGATTGCTGGCACTGCACTGCGTACGGCAAGCCAATCGCTGAGCACACAGCTATTTGCGCGCCCCAGCGAGCGCCATATTGAAGGGGCAAGGCTTGAAGATTTAGCCGTGCAAACTTCCACTTACGGAAGGGCGATTGCGCAACTTTTTGGCACGGTGCGGCTGGCGGGCAACGTGATATGGTCGCAGCCGATTCGTGAAACTGCTAACACCACGACTGTGCGAAGTAGCGGCGGCAAGGGCGGGCGCAGCAGGCGCACGCAATCGGTGACTTCGCAGACGACCTACAGCTATAGCGTAACACTGGCCATAGCGATTGCCGAAGGCCCCATAGACCGTATTGAACGCGTGTGGGCCGATGCCAAATTGCTCGATTTAAGTTTAGGCCGCTACCGTATCTATGATGGCAGCGAAACACAGATGCCGGATGCGCTGATTGAAAGTATCGAAGGCGTAGGCAGAACGCCTGCGTATCGTGGGTTGGCGTATGTGGTGATCGAAGATTTTCCGCTTGCTGATTTTGGTAATCGTATTCCCAACTTCTCGTTTGAAGTGACGCGACATGTGGTGCAGCGCGACCTGAATAATGCGCCGATTGAAGAGGCAATCACCTCGATTATTCTGCTGCCTGGATCGGGCGAGTATGTGTATGACACTGTGGTGCAGCGCAAGCAGGATGGCGTCACTCAAGGCGTGGATTTTTTACCGCAGGGTTACCGAGCGGTGATTAATCAGCATACGCATCAGGGCAAAGCCGATGCAATTGTGGCGATCGACCAGATGCAAGAAACCTTCCCCAACCTTGAGTGGGTGGGGCTAGTGGTGAACTGGTTTGCCACCAGCCTTGATACAGCCGATTGTGAAATTTTTCCGTGCGTAGAATATCAGACGAACACGCAGGTAACACCCAACGCATGGAGTGTGGCGGGGTATACGCGCAGCACGGCACGCCGCATTAGCTATGATAACGATGCCCCGCGTTATGGTGGCACGCCGGATGATGGCAGTGTGATACGTTTGATCGATGCGCTGAGGGCGCGAGGGCTGAAGGTGTTTTTTTATCCGCTGCTGCTGGTAGATACCGCCGATAAACCTTGGCGCGGGCGCATTGCTGGCACAGCCCTCGGAAGTTTTTTTACCCGCACGAATGGCTATAACCGGTTTATTACGCATTATGCCAATCTGGTGGCGGGCAAGGTAGATGCCTTTGCCATTGGCTCGGAAATGAAGGCGCTAACCGCTATGAATGATGGCAGCGGTAATTTTCCGGCAGTTTCGGCATTGGTCTCGCTTGCGGCAAGCATAAAGGCGATATTGGGTAGCAGTGTGAAGATTACCTATGCCGCCGATTGGAGCGAATATCACAGCAGCAATGGTTGGTATAACCTTGATGCGCTTTGGGCTTCGCCGAATATTGATGTAGTGGGCATTGATGCCTATTTTCCGCTGACAGATGCCCCGCAAAGTGAAATTACCAGACCAATGATTGCTGATGGCTGGACAAGCGGTGAGGGCTATAGCTGGTTTTACACCGACGCGGCACGCACGAATAAAGCGAATCTTGCTGCAGCTTATGCATGGAAAAATATTGCATGGTGGTGGAATAATACCCACACCAACCCCAATAATAGCAGCACCGCATGGGTGCCACAAAGTAAGCCCATATGGTTTACGGAATTTGGCTTTGCCAGTGTCGATGGATGCAGCAACCAGCCGAATATATTCGTTGACCCAACCTCGACAGAAAATGGTTACCCGCGGTTTTCGAAACAGCGCATTGATTTTTCGGCGCAGCGCGAAGCAATCTCCGCCACTGAACACATATGGGGTGGTTCCGGCATGGTGGCTCGCCGGTTTTTATGGGCGTGGGATGCGCGGCCATACCCGGCATGGCCAGATTTGCGCGATGTATGGGCCGATGGCGGTAACTGGGCCACGGGCCACTGGGTGCAGGGCAAACTTGGCACATCGGGTATTGCTGCGCTGGTACGCGAATTATTGCTGAAGGCAGGGCTTAGCGATACCCGTATTGATGTTTCTGAACTGCGCGGCCATGTGGATGGATTTATTTTGCATCAGCGGCAAACCATACGCGCATTGCTCGACCAGTTGCAGCTAGCATTCGGGTTTGATCTGGTGGAACAAAACGGTGCGTTAAAAGCACTGCCGCGTGGCAACATAACGGTGGCAACGCTTGCGAGTGATACCTTGCTGCAAACCGAAACCAACGCACCACGCTTAACGGTGGAACGCCAGTTTGAAGCCAGCCTGCCGCGACGCATTGAAGTGCGCTATCTGGATCGGTTGAACGATTACAACACCCAGCTACAAGCCAGTACACGTGAAGTGACGCAAGCGCAGGACACCGAAACCATCAGCCTTTCGATGGTGTTATCGGAGCCTGCGGCGCGCATGATTGCCGATATGCGACTGCATGAGCGCTGGCAGAACCGATTGATGGCAGAATTTCATTTGCCGGTGGCCTATGCGCATTTAGAGGTGGGCGATGTGGTGACGCTGCAGCAAGGCGCGCTGAGCTATCGGCTGAAGCTAACGCAGATTCATTTTGGCAAGCCCGGCATGTTGCGCATTCGTGGTGAAGCCGAAGAAAGTGAAACCTTTGATCATTATTTGCCACCTGCATTATCGTATCGGGTGGCTGCCTATAAGGAAGTGGCGCCCACGCTGGTGGAGTATCTCGATATTCCGGCGCTACCCGGAGATCGCAGCGATGATACACTGTTGCGCGCTGCACTGACGGGCGCATCGGATAATTGGCCGGGCGCCTTTGTGATGCGCGATGATGCGGCCAGCAATATGCCCGTGGTGGTGGGGCGAAGCAACCTTGCCAGTGTGATAGGGCGCACCACCTCGGTGCTGGGTAATGGGGTAGCGCAGGTATTTGACAGGGTGGCGAGTGTCGATGTGCTGTTGCAGGGTGAAGGTGAGTTATTTAACGCCAGCGAGGCAGCGGTATTAAATGGCGCGAATATCGCGTTGGTGGGAAATGAAATTCTGCAGTTTACTACGGCACTATTACTATCCCCGGGTTCGTATCGGCTTTCTGGGTTGCTGCGCGGCAGGCTAGGCACGGAATATGCGATTGCTGGCCATGCGCTTGGCGAACGCTTTGTACTGCTAAACGACACATTGGCCGAAATTGCCATGCAGGAAAGTGATATTGGCAGAGCAATTACATTGACCTCGGTAACTGCAGGTGTGGCGGAAGAAGATGGCAACAGCGCTGCTGTTAGCTACCAGGCGAATGCACTTAAGCCTTGTGCGCCCGTGCATCTTCGGGGCAGCCGCGATAGCGCGGGTAACCTGACAGTAACCTGGGTGCGGCGTGCACGTATTAATGGGGAGTGGCGCGACAAAGTCGATGTGGCGCTGGATGAAGCGACCGAAAAATATGAAGTGCAGGCATGGTATCTGGGAGTGTTGCGACGCACATGGCAGCCATTGACTACGAATGTGACCTACAGTGCGGCCGAGCAAACTTCCGATATGGGCATGATACCTGCAATGCTTACTGTAAAAATATGCCAGATTTCTGCGCGCGTGGGTGCCGGATACATGGCTGAAGCGACGATTTAAGTTATGCACAGAAATTATTTCAGCCGGTAAGACTTTTTTAACGATTATAAGGTTATAGTGACCTTATGTTAGTTCCAAACCATGTGAATAACGGGGAGCATCGCTCTGAACCTCACCACCATGTTGCATTGAATGATGCTGTGTGGTGGGGGGCTCAGAGTGGATTCGAGCAGAAGCGTACCCATGTGCGCGGCTGTGAGTGGATGGGTGCGGTAGCACTGCTTCGCGATTCGGGAAATGCGACATCGCCTGATGAAGCGATGCAGGCAGCCCGTGAGGTTTCACACGAGTTGGAACGGGCATTAGAGGGAACCACTGATCGGGTGTTTCTCGCTACACTGAAGCAGTTGCTCGTGGCTGGAGAGATTACCCTTACAGGGTTTATCATCCGCCTGAGCAATCTGTATCCAGACGAAATGGAAGCACTAGACTTCCAGCTGAAAGAGCGCATCAGAACGCTCGTCGGCTCGGTTTAAGGCACGAATGTCACGCGCTGCGCTCGGCAAGCAACTTAGTTTTAGCGCGCTGAAATTCCTCCTCGCTCAGAATGCCTTCACTGCGAAGGCGCCCTAGTTTTTCGAGTTCTACCACCCATGCGCTGCCCTCTTCGGGCGGCGTTTGTGTTTTTGCACCTAGTGTACCAGAACGCTTGGCAGTGCCATGCGCATCTTGCACGCTGCTGGCAATATCATGCACCATTTGGCGTTTGTAGGCATCGACAGCTTCTTGCACGGTTCGCACAAATGGCTGAATCGAAGACTTAAGTACCATGCGTATTTCGATAGAAGATGCACCATCCCACATGCGGATGCGCCCAAAGAAAATCGTGTATGAAGAATCCAACGATTGAATGCGGTCGAGGCTCATTTGCACCTGACGCAATCCAAAAAACATGCCCCGGTTAATAAACAACACACGACGATTGGTGCAGACACACAGCCATGTGCTGCCCTGCTGGTAGCCAGAGGTGAGCGCTAAAATACGTTCATCGTTGGCCAGAATTTCGGGCAGATAACGAATTTCTTTGCGGGTGTAAAATACATAGCGGTGCGGCAGCGCATCGATTTGTTTCCAGATGTTTTCCAATGTTGGCATGCACGTAACATACGCCACAACATCCCACGATTAAACAAGTTTTTTCTTATAAGGAGACCCCATGGCAACTACGCCAAATCTATCGCTGACGCTGCTTGAAGCGTCGCAATCGCAAAAAGAAGTCACGGTGAACGAAGCCTTGTTTCGAATCGATAGTGTGCTGAATAATGGCATCATCGACCGCGATTTGAATGCACCGCCCGCATCACCGGTGGAGGGTGCAACCTATATTGTAGCGGCAAGCCCTACGGGTGCATGGGCTGGCAAAGCAAACCAAATTGCTTATTTTCAGCAGATCTGGCGATTTATCGTGCCAAAAACTGGCCTGACGGTTTGGGTTATCGACGAAGCAAAACAGTGCATTTTTAATGGTACCAGCTGGGATATTTTACCAATCGCCGACATGCTAAAAGCCACCTACGATGCGGCCAACATTGCACAGCAAGTGGTGGGCACGACAGCGACACAGACGCTGAGCAATAAAACACTGACATCGCCCACATTAACAACCCCCGTGCTTGGCACACCCGCCAGCGGAACGCTTACCAATTGCACTGGCCTACCTGTTGCAACCGGTGTCAGCGGTCTGGGAGCGGGGGTTGCCACATTTCTGGCTACGCCAAGCTCAGCGAACTTGCGCGGTGCACTCACCGATGAAACCGGAACGGGCGCTGCTGTGTTTGCAGCGTCGCCAACATTATCTGGAACGGTGGGCGGTGCACTTTCGTGGTCGGGCTTACAGAGCTTTAGTGTTGGCGCAAATGTCGGCAATTCGGCACAGGCAGCAGCCACCACGCTTGATTGGTATGAAGAAGGCAGCTTCACGCCAACCATCGTAGGTTCGACCACGGCGGGTAGTGGCACGTATAGCGCACAAGTGGGGCGCTACACACGTATTGGCCGGATTGTGTTTATACAAATCGCCCTGATTTGGACGGCGCATACCGGCACTGGCAGTATGCGCATCGGTGGGTTGCCATTTACCGCACAAGCGCTCGATCAACCGATTCCGGTGACGTATTTTTCGACATTGAATGTTGGCGCAGGCTTGGTTCCCACAGCGCTCGTTTCAGGTTCAAGCACACAGATTTATCTGTATGCCAGCAACCCGGCCGATGCCGGGGCATCCACCCTCGCAATGGATGGAGCCGTGGGTTACCTCAGTTTAAATGGTTTTTACATCGTATAGGACACCGTATGCAGATAGAAATTCGTACCGAACAACATCATGCCGATGATGGCAATATTCA
>JBILFK010000053.1:0-9096 GCA_044351685.1 Rickettsiales bacterium
AAGGTGCAAAGGGTTTGAAGAGCATTGAGATAATAAACGGCTTAGAGGAGGGCGACCTTGTAGTAGTTCAATCAACCACCACATTAAAATCAGGTGCATCAGTTCGCACGCATTTTTCGCAGCCTTAGGCTATGCGCTTGCTCATCCATATCGCTACTAAGCATTTACTCGCACGCAAGCGGCAAAGCATGGTTTCGGTGATGGGTATTGTGCTAGGTGTGGCGTTTTTTCTGGCCATTTCTTCGCTGATGCAAGGCTCTGAAAAAGACTTTATCCAGCGCCTTATTGATAACGCACCGCATATCACCATCAGTGATGAGTTCCGCAGTTCGCGATTACAACCCGTAAACACGCTTTATGGCAACGACGCAGTGGAAATTCGGCATGTAAAGCCGCTTACTGAAACGCGCGGTATTCGTAATTATAAGCAGATATTAGATGAATTGAAGGCGACCGAAGGCGTGTCTGCATCTGCCGTGCTCGCTGGGCAAGCACTGGTGAATTTTGCAGGAAAAGATTTTGCAATCACGCTAAATGGAATGATCCCTAGCGAAGTGATGAGCGTCACCACCATCGAAAAATACATGATCGCAGGCAGCATCAATGACCTTATCGCCAATGCGGATGGCATTATCATCGGCTCAGCACTGGCGAGCAAATTATCCCTCTCGCTAAACGATAATATCACCGTGGCGGCCACCACCGGTCAGGTGCGTATTTTCAAGATTCAGGGGATTTTTCGCACAGGCCGCGTCAGTTACGATGAAACGCAGGCATTCGCCAGTATCAAGCGGGTACAGGCATTGCTAAACCGCTCTAACCGCGCCAACACTATTATTGTAAAGCTGGTCGATTATGCATCAGCGCGCGAGCTTTCGACCCAGATTGAACAACGTATCGGCTACAAATCCGTATCGTGGCAAGAGTCATCGGAAGATATTATCAGCGCGCTCGCGATCCGGAATATCATTATGTATGCAGTGGTAAGCGCGGTGCTGGTGGTAGCAGGCTTTGGTATTTACAATGTTATTTCCACGGTGGTGATGGAAAAACAGCGCGATATCGCCATTCTGAAATCCATGGGGTTTCATATCAAAGATATCCGCACTATTTTCCTCACGCAAGGTGTGGTGCTGGGTGTGGTCGGATGTGTGCTTGGCTTACCGCTTGGTATGGCGTTTATGGTAGCACTCGCGCAAATTCACTTCAAACCACCCGGTGGCACAGAAATTATCCAGATGCCGATCGATTGGAGCCTTCCACAATTTCTCATTGCCGCAACCTTCGCGCTGGCCGCTGCCATCCTTGCCGCGTTACTGCCCGCCTATAAGGCCGCATCGGTGCAGCCTGTCGATATATTGCGGGGGTCGTGATGGCTGAAGAAATCGTGGTGCAAACAGAAAGCATTTCTCGCATTTTATCAGGTGAAGTGCCGGTAACGCTGGTGAAAAATGCAAGCATTGCCATCAAGCGTGGCGAATTTGTGGCAATCACTGGCCCTTCGGGTTCGGGCAAATCGTCGCTGCTCTATATCCTCGGCCTGCTCGATCAACCGACCAGCGGAAAAATGCTGCTCAACGGCCAAGACACCACCCACATGAACGATGACCAGCTGGCCGATTTACGCCTTTTAGAACTTGGCTTTGTGTTCCAATTTCACTTTTTATTGCCTGAATTTTCGGCACTAGAAAATGTAATGTTACCGATGCAGAAACCAGCGAAGCTGCCCCCTGCTGATATTAAAAATCGTGCACAGTCATTGCTTGAAAGCCTCGATCTGGGCGATCAAACCCACAAATTACCCAAGCAGCTCTCCGGCGGCCAGAGCCAGCGTGTAGCCATTGCTCGCGCCATGGCGAATGAACCGCTGCTGATGCTGGCCGATGAACCCACGGGAAATCTAGATACAAAATCCAGCCTGAATGTGCAGACGATTTTGCTCGATCAAGCGCATGAACATAACCGCACGGTGATTGTAGTTTCGCACGATATGGAATTCGCCAAACGCGCCGACCGCGTGATCACCATTGTCGATGGCGAAATTGTGAAGACTTAGCGCTATGTTGCGCTATTGCCTAGTTGATGCACTGCATCGATATAGTGGCTATAACGTTCCGATGCTTCGGCAGAGTGTTCGGCAACAGAACCGCACACAGTGATACCGGTAACATCCATACCACAAAGCTTGAAAAGTGTGCGCAGCGCCTTGCTGCTAGGTTGGCCGGAAAACCATCGATAGATAAATTTTGGCATGCCGCACGTAATAATAACATGAATGCTTTTCCCTTTGAATACGGGCAAGGCAACCGGCCACTTGCCTTTATACTCAAATGCAAATCCACGCGTGAAGGTGCGTTCGAGAAATCCTTTCACCAATGCAGGTGGCAAGCCAAGCCAGATTGGGAACACCAGCACCCAATGCGCTGCATTCAACATTGCGGCGTGCATCATCAGCAAATCTGCCTCCAGTGGCTGATCATGGCTGTAGCCTTCATGCAAAATCGGATCAAACTTAAGCGAAGAAAGCGCCACCGATGTTACCTGATGCCCCGCTTCGGTTGCACCATTGGCATAGGCATCTGCAAGCGAAGCACAGAGCGTTTTGCGCTCACGGGCGGGGTTGCCGTTCATCACCAAAATATGCTTCATACGGTGATCACACCGCTTTCCTAGCATGCGTGCGCGCGTGGCTGCCCATTCCCTCGGTAACGGTAAATCCGGTGAGTGCCCCCACAATGCCGCCGATCGCTGCGCCAATCAGCAATCCTGGGGTTTGTGTTACCGCGCCCAGCGCTGCACCCATTGCTACCCCCACCGATGCCACCGAGGCAATGGCCCCAATCGCACCATTATCATAGGGTTTGTTGGTGTGGTTTTCGGTGATTGCTTCTTGCGTATTCAGCATAAACACTCCTGATATGAGGCTTAGCGCCTCAGTTTCACGGTGCGTTATCTCGCGTAAGGATTCGATGTGGAAGTAGGGGCGCTCTACACTTGATTTATTTCTACCACGTAATCCTTACTCTTTTTAGAATAATTGAATCTCATTGAGTGAGGGTAATCATTTCCTGCAATTCTTAGAATTCTTACGATTTCAATAATAGGAATTCGGTATATAAATTTTTTCCTTTCAAAGTCTGAACAGGTATAAATACCACCCCAATTTCTATCATCTTCACGATAAGCAAATAATGCTCCTCCATGAATAAATTGATTGCATACAAATATTACATCTTTGCTGATTTTTTCTTCTGATTCGAGTTTATATAGTCTCTCGATAGAATGAAAATTCATATTATTCACACGGCCAATGCAGGGGCTTCTATAGATCATCAATTTATGATCCAATGTTTTTTGAGTGAACTTGTGGCATTCAACTAATTTCCTGATCATGAAAAAAGACAATACGACATCTTTCTCAAAACTTGCTTGCTTCTTCTCGCTCAAGCGCGAAGGGTTTTTCATCGGGCTAAATTTCTTGGCGTAGTCCAATAGATCGTTTTTCCAGTAAAAAGACTCAATCAAACTTTTATCTCCTGTGTCTAATTTTTCTACAGTAACTGGAAATCTGTCTTTTCAGCAAGTTTTACCCAATATCCATCTCCACCTTTTCCACGGAAACGCTATTAATATTCGCTGGAAAATTTGCCTTTTCAGTGGGGATTATTTCTTAGGCACAAATAGCATGAACTTGGCCAGCGGGAATTTGAACAGCACGATATAGGTCACATGCATCCCCACAAACAGCAGCAACAAATTGGCGAATAGCTCATGTGATTCGCTAAGGAATCCTTCTTCTTTCTCGCGCCCACCATCGCGACTATCATCATCCGCATGGGCAGCCGAAATCATCTGGGCATTGGCAAGGCCAATGGATTTTCCCTTATCCAGCGCAATGCCGGTTCCTGTCACAGCCAGCAGACTCAGCGCGATGCCTAACATTAAAGTCTTGCTGATGGCGGGATGGGTGAACATGCTGTTAGCCTGCAACCCTTCAAATGATGGATAAAAGCGCATCAGTCCCACTTGACGTTCGCCACTAAGCGCCCAGAGAAGGCGCAAGGCAATCACGATAGCAACACCATAACCCAGCCATGCGTGCACAATTCCTAGATCGCCCATTAGATACGCCAATATAGCCAGTGTAGCGAGAGTGGCGTGATACACGCGAATACGTTGCATTATGTTCATAGAGTTATCCCGCCTTCTGATCATTCAGATCAATTTTAATGCTGTTCCCTAACGTCAGTCGCAGTGCGTTAGCAATGGCAAGAACGTCGATAAACTCCTGTAATAGTGCCGCTTGCACGGGGGAAATGTAACCCGCCGCCGCAAAGCCCATACCAACAATCGAAAACACCATGCCGCCAATAGCGCTTTGTAGCGCGATGCTGCGCAGGCGTGCGCTGATATGGATAAGCTCATCGACTTTCACTAGCGAGTTTTCCATAATCACTGCGCCTGCGGCCTCGGCTGTTACGCTGCTATGCTGGCCAAAGGCAATGCCCACCGTGGCCGAAGCCAGTGCCGGTGCATCGTTAATGCCATCGCCCATAAATAGCGTCGGCGCTTTGGCCGTTTCGGCGCGCACAATCGCCACTTTTTGTTCGGGGCTTTGCGAGGCGAGGGTTTCTTTGATGCCGAGCAACTTCGCCAGATACGTCACTTCCGATGCGCGATCACCCGAAACCAACATGATTTTATTGAACTGATGCGAAGGCGCTAAGTGACTGATGAAAGATTTGCCATCCGCACGCGGTGCATCGCGGAAGCGGAAGGTGGCGGCGTAGTGGCCGTCCATCATAATAATACTCTCCAGCCCCGCAGCGTTTGGTGGCAATGGAATATTGGGCTGCAATTGCAGAAGTTTTTTACGGCTGGTAATGGTGATTTCATGCCCAGCCACCATGCCTGTTAGGCCTTGCCCGGGTTTTTCTGAAACGCTCTCGGCTTCCATTAGGCTAAGCTTGGCTTTTTTTGCGGCCTGCATCATCGCGCTTGCCAGCGGGTGTTTGGAATAGCGCTCTAGGCTTGCGGCGCGGCGCAATATTTCGTTTTGTGTTATGCCTTCAGCGGCGACGATTTCCATCAGTTCCGGCTTGCCGTAGGTGAGTGTGCCGGTTTTATCAAAAATCGCCGTGCGGCAGGTGGGCAAACGTTCGAGCACCGTTGGGTCTTTGATGATAATGCCCCGCCGTGCCGCCATCGAGATGGCGCCGATAATGGTAATAGGTATGGCAATAATGAGTGGGCATGGGGTGGCGATCACCAGCACCGCAAGCGCACGCAGCGCATCGCCCGTGGCCAGCCAAACCGCACCCGTAACAATAAGCGCGAAAATAGCAAACCACCCCCCAAGCTGATCGCCCAAGCGGCGCATGTTGGGGCGTTTTTGTTCGGCTTCCTGCATGACACCCATAATCTGCGCATAGCGCGAATCATGCGCGAGTTTTTCCGCACGAATGGTCAGCACCGATTCGCCGTTAATGGCACCTGAAAGCACCGCCACACCCGGGGCTTTGGATACTTGGTAAGGCTCACCCGTAAGATACGACTCATCCATCGTGCCGTGGCCAACGGTGACGATACCATCGACTGGCGCGGTTTCATGCGGATACACCAGAATTTCATCGCCAATCGCAATATCCGCTAGGGTGATCTCTTCCACGCCATCGCCATTTTTGCGGTGCGCGGAAGCGGGCATACGCTGCGATAATGCACGCAGAACAGCGGAAGCTTTACGCATCGCATACACTTCCAGCGCTTGCCCGCCCGCGAGCATGAGTACGATAAGTGCAGATGCCAGATATTGCTCAAGCAACGCTGCGGCAACAAGTTCAATGGCGCCCAAAAAATCCGCCCCCACACTGCCACGGAACATTTTGATCGCCACCTGAATCACCAGCGGAATGCCGCCAATAATAATGAGAGCAATGAGCGGAGTATCGCTAGAAAATACGAAATACATGGCGATAGCAATTAGTGATGCCATTGCAATCGCCAGCTGCCATTTAGAGAACACCTGCGAAACGGGTTTCATGGCATCATCGCATAACTGCCCGGCGCATCGCCGCTGGGAGGATATTCTCTGGTGCCCATGCTTGGTGGTTTGGTTTTGGAATGCGAATGCGTATCACGCCAGCGCTGCCACTCCACCCACCATGAGCCATCGCGCGTAGGGGTATTGGTTTGCCATTGTCCCGGCGGCACATAACGCGCTGTAGCGAGCATGGTGGAAATTTGGTAGCTGCGGCCTTTGTGCCCCGGCTCACTCACAATGCCTGCATTATGGCCACCGCTCGTCAGCACAAATGTTACATCGCTTTCGGTGAGAAGCAGAATTTTATATACCGATTTCCACGGCGCCACATGGTCGCGCACCGTACCAACCGAGAAAATAGGCACACGTATATCTTGCAGCGCCACGGGGGTGCCACCCACCATAAAACGCCCTTCCGCCAGATTATTCTGCAGGAAGAGTTCGCGTAAATATTCGCTGTGCATGCGGTAAGGCATACGTGTGGCATCGGCATTCCACGCCATCAGATCATTGATGGGTTGGCGCGTGCCTTGCATGTAATCGGTAATCATGCGCGACCAGATAAGATCATTCGTGCGCAGCATTTGAAACGACCCCGCCATCTGGTGTTTATCCAGATAGCCTTGCTGCCACATCACATCTTCCAAAAATGCCAGCTGGCTATCATCGACAAATAATCGCAGCTCGCCCGCCTCTTCAAAATCTACCTGCGAAGCAAGGAACGAAAGCGTTTTGAGCGTGTTATCGCCATCGCGCGCCAGTGCGGCTGCCATTACCGAAAGCAATGTGCCGCCCAAGCAATAGCCCATCGCGTGTATTTGTGATGCATGGGTGATGGCTTTCACCGCGCGCATTGCTGCGCCTAGCCCCATATGCAGATATTCCTCTAACCCAATATCACGGTCACATGCATCCGGGTTGCGCCATGAAATCATGAACACTGTGTGGCCATTATCTACCAGATATTTCACCAGCGAATTATGCGGAGAAAGATCGAGGATATAATATTTCATGATCCATGCGGGCGTAATAAGTATCGGCTCGGCATACACCTGCGCGGTGGTGGGCGCATATTGAATGAGTTCGATCAGGTGATTACAAAAAACGACGTTTCCCGCCGTGCAGGCGATATTCTCGCCCACCACAAACCTATCTGCGCCTAGGGGCGGTTTACCTGCATGGGTGCGCTCTGCATCATCCTGCCAATTGCGCATGCCATGCCAAAAGTTTGCGCCACCCTGCGCTTGTGTGGTTGCTAAAATATCCGGGTTGGTGAGTGGGAAATTAGATGGCGACACCATATCCAGTACCTGCCGTGCAATAAACGACGTGACATTTTGGTGGTGTGGCGATACGCCGCGCACGCCCGTGGTCGCCTCGTTCCACCATGCTTGGGTTAGCAGAAACCCCTGCTCCATCACATTAAAGGGCCATTTCTGCCAGCCATCACTAGTGAACCTGCGATCGGCTGGCGGCGGCGCAACCATCGGCAAAGCCGCATTGCCAGAGGTGGCCTGTAGTGCATAGGCGCCAATTTGTGCAGTTTTTTCTAACAAGCTTTGCCGCAACATGTGCTGCTTTGAAGGCGAAAACAGTAAATGCTCCCACCAATCAAACCCAGCAAGCATCAGCGATGCAGGCGATATTCCGCCAGTAAATTTTGCGACTGCCGCATGCAGCATATGATCAAGCGTGTAATCATCTGAAAGATGCGTGTAGGCAGCGCACTCAGCATGATAGCGCCTGCGCGTAGCACATGATTTCTCGCGTGTGATAAGCTGCAGTGGTTTTTTCTTTGAAGCAGCAGCCATGGTTTTATCCTTATGGTTTTTTCTGACTATAGCCACGTACCGCCCACATGAATTGATCTAGGGCAAACGGCTCACGAAGCCATGTATTGCCCGCCATTCACGGAGAATGTTTCACCCGTGATGTTGCTGGCTTCATCCGCCACCAAAAACAAGACTGCACGAGCAATTTCTTCTGGCTTCATCAACCTGCCTATGGGTATCTGTGCAATCATCGCTTCCAGAACCGGTGGGGGCATTTTTGTTACCATCTCTGTATCGGTATAACCCGGTGCAACAGCGTTGACTGTAATGCCTTTGGCGGCACTTTCGCGCGCCAGCGCTTTGGTGAAGCCGATGATCGCCGCTTTCGATGCGCTGTAATTCGTCTGGCCAATTTGCCCCAACTGCCCATTCACCGAGCTGATACTAACAATGCGCCCAAAATGATCTTCGCGCATGGGGTTAATCACCGCACGGCACATATTGAAGCACGAGGTAAGGTTGGTGGTAATCACAGCCTGCCAGTTTTCAGCCGTCATTTTATGCAGCATGCCATCACGCGTGATGCCTGCATTATTGATAAGAATGTGAATATTCTTGCCAAAACCAGCGACAACTTTCTCGACACCTTTCGTGCATTGGTCAAAATCCGTTACGTCCCACTGGAATGTTCTAACACCGGATTGTTGCTCGAATTTCTTTGCCGCTTCTTCGCCTATGAGGTAATTCGCAGCAACATCATACCCTGCCGCTTTTAATGCGTTACATATCGCTGCGCCAATACCCGTTGTGCCACCTGTTACCAATGCTAATTTCTGTGGCATGGCGTTAACCGTTGGCCGTGTTGCAAACGCTTGCTTCACTGTTTGCAAGCAACCGTGAAATATACTCCGCGATTTCCTGCGTGCTCGCCGGCAGTGTGCCATGCATCAACAGTTTTGCTACTGGTTGTCTCTGGCGCAAGACATTCTCCGTAGTAGTGGCGATATCAGCAGCGTCACGGGTGGCGGTGTTCATGAGAATCTCCTTCGGATGCGGGCAGCGTGCCTTATTATTCTCCGCTTCAAGGCATCGCTTATATACGCCGCAATATAATGATGTGATGGGTTTAATAGGTGGTGCTATAAGAACAGCGTAAGCATGATGGCAGTACGTGATAGAACTGAGAACTCGAAATAGCGGCGCTAGAGGGTTTGAATCATGGGGGTGCCCTCAAGCGTGCGCTGTACAGGGCATTTAGAGGCGATTTCTATAAGCTTTTTGCGT
>JBILFK010000054.1:0-9075 GCA_044351685.1 Rickettsiales bacterium
GCCGGTTACAATCGCTACTCTGCTTTTCATTTTTCTCTCCCTTGTTCAATTTTTCAGTGTTTCCTGAAATAATGTAAAATGCATGCGCCTTTTACGCAGCTTCAACGCACATGGCAATACCCATTCCGCCACCTATGCATAATGTGGCTAAGCCTTTTTTCGCTTCGCGGCGTTTCATTTCATGCAGTAGGGTGGTTAACACGCGTGCACCTGAAGCACCAATCGGGTGGCCAATGGCAATCGCGCCGCCGTTCACGTTTACTTTGCTGGTATCCCAGCCCATGCCCTTGTTCACTGAAATCGCCTGTGCCGCGAAAGCTTCGTTGGCTTCAATTAAATCCAGCTGTTCGTGCTTCCAGCCAGCTTTGGCCAGTGCTTTTTGTGAAGCGGGAATAGGCCCGGTGCCCATAATGCTTGGATCCACGCCTGCGGTTGCCCATGAAGCAATCCGCGCGAGTGGTTTCAGGCCACGTTTTTCGGCTTCGCCGCGGGTCATTAGCAATACGGCAGCGGCGCCATCATTTAGGCCCGATGCATTACCTGCGGTCACTGTGCCATCGGTTTTGAAGGCAGGGCGAAGTTTTGCCAATACATCGGCAGTCGATTCACCACGAATAAACTCATCGGTTTCAAACACCGTGTCGCCTTTTTTGCTTTTGATAGTGATAGGTATAATTTCCGCCTTGAACTTACCTTCCTTCTGGGCGGCACTGGCTTTGGCCTGCGAGCTTGCAGCGAAGGCGTCTTGTTCTTCGCGGGTGATTTGAAATTGCTGTGCGATATTTTCAGCCGTGATGCCCATGTGGTAATTGTTGAAGGCATCCCACAAACCATCCTGAATCATGGTATCGACCATGGCGCTATTGCCCATTTTAACGCCCGTGCGCAGCATCATGCTGTGGGGCGCAAGGCTCATGGATTCTTGGCCGCCGGCCACCACGATCGTGGCATCGCCTGCGGCAATGGCCTTCATGCCTTCGGCCACGGCACGTAAACCTGAACCACACACCTGATTGATGGTGTAGGCGGTAGCTTCATGCGCCACGCCTGCATGTACAGCGGCTTGGCGCGCGGTGTTTTGGCCTAAGCCCGCGGTGAGCACATTGCCCATAATCACTTCCGAAACGTCGCCCGCGGTAATGTTGTTGCGCGCAAGCAGCGTTTTGATGACTTCGGCGCCCAATTGCATGGCGGAAACGCCCGCGATGGTACCGTTAAAATTTCCTACAGCGGTGCGTGCGGCATCGACAATTACAATATCATTGGCGTTGGTCATGGTATTCTCCCTGCATGGTTATGGGCGGGGTTGTAAGTGAGCTTGAAGCAAATGTCTAATAGCCATGCTGCGCTGCGTTAAAATAATTGCTTCAGCCACTGTGTCATTGGCGTAAGGCACTGCGCAGTGGCTTGTTCGCCCACCAGCATGCTTACATGTCCGGCTTCAGGCTCTATCACGGTACATTTAGGAATCGCGGCAGTCAGCGGAATGGCGCAGCCTTGCGGCACGATTTTATCATTCTGCGGAATGAAGGCGAGGGTGGGGCAGGTAATTTGCGATGGTTCCATCCATTTGCGCCCCACCTTCCACTGATGGGTGGCGAGGATATTTTGCTGAGGCCATTGCACAAAGCATTCCTGCGCTACTTCGCGGGTGAGCGGCACGCCATCGTTCGCCCAATGTTCTACGGCTACAAAATGCTGTTTTTCTGCCTCATCCATTTCAGAGAAGCGTGCATATTTGCGCTGAATCGCAAATGGATCAATCAGGTGAAACACGCCTTGTGTTAACCACGGCGCCACCGTTTCCGATTGTTGAAACCACTGCGTTAGCAATAATTGTGTAGCGGGGTTTAGCAGCATCACGGGGGTATCGGGGGCAGAAAAATCCCACGGTGTGGCAAGCAGAATAAGCCCATCACATAAGAATGGTGCTAATTGCGCAATAGCCGTCGCCATAATGCCGCCCATGCAATAGCCTAGCACCACAATCGGGCCATCATGTTCACGGCGCAGGGTATCTAGCGCATCTAGCGCGTAGGCAACAATATATTCGGCGGTGGAAAATCCACGCTCATCGTCGCCGGGTGCGCCCCAATCGAGAATTAGCGGGCGCATGTTATTGCGCGCTAAATGACGCACCAGGCTGACTTCGGGGTATAAATCGAGAATATACGATTTATTGATAAGCGAGGGAATGCACACCACCGCCACCTGATTACGCGCGCGTGGCGCGATATCCAACAAACGGGCATTGCCACGCTGCCAAAGCACGGGGTAACGCATCTCAGGCGGGGTAGCGCTGCGCGATAAAAATGCCTGCGCGCCTTCCATAAAATTGGCGCTGCGCTTGAGCGCTTCTTCGCCGATGGCCGACCAAAGGGCAGGGTCAGGCGCGGTAGAATCAGCGTGTTGTGCGCGGGGTGACTTTTTTTCGCGCCGAGCGCGATACGCTGACTGTTCGGCTTGGTGTGCGTGTGTTTCGGCTATTTTTTGTAGCTGATCCAGCCAGTTTTCCATGGGGCTTTTTGGCTTTAGCGCTTGCATCCACGGCAGATTCCAGGGCGAGAATGCGTTGCTCGAGCTGCCGTAACTGTTTGCGTAAAGCTGCGATTGCATCATCGCGAGCATCAGGTGAAACGGTAGGTTTTCTGGCATGTTTCCGAACGGGGGTAGCATCGGCATCTTTCGGTTGCGGTGGTTGCATCACTGATAGCCACTGATGCAGCACAGAAGGGTCGGTTAGTTGCTCGGTTACAGCACGCTGCCACGCATCGAGCATGGCTTTCGCCTGCGCTTTTACATCGGTTTTATTGCGGTTTCCAGCCATATCTGCGGTTGTGCTTGCCAAAGGTAATGAAAACGCTTACTACCGCATGCTCAATGAAAACAAAATCACTTTCTCATGCAGAGGATACTATGAAGCGCCCTACATCTGAACCTATCGTTATCAAAAAATATGCAAACCGTCGTTTGTATAACACCGATACTTCGAGCTACGTCACGCTCGATGATCTGTGTGAAATGGTGAAAGAGGGCGCAGAATTCATTGTGTATGATGCAAAAAGTGGCGAAGATTTAACCCGCCAAATCCTTACGCAAATTATTTTCGAACAAGAATCGCACGGCGAGAGCCTGTTGCCTATCAATTTTCTGCGCACCATCATTGGCTTTTACGACAATAGCCTGAAAGAATTTGTGCCAGCTTACTTGGATACCACTATGCAAAGCTTCATGAAAAACCAGGAGCAGTTCCAGGATATGATCATGGGCAAAAACAGCCTGGGCGGTTTTGGCCAAGTGGCGAATCAGTTCGAAGAAATGAGCAAGCAAAACATGGAGCTTTTCACCAAAGCTTTCTCGATGTTTACGCCATTTGTTGCGGGTGAAGAAAATAAGAAGAAGTAGTGCTTAGCTGCGTAATATTTGTGTCCTAGTTTGTGCAGCTGCGGGTTCGCCATGCTCTAGGCGAAAAAGTGGTGCGGATTTTGCGGTTTCTTCGCATGTTTTGAAATTTAACTCTCCAGATCCTTGCATTTGTATTCCCAACGCTCTGGTATGTTCAATCGTCTGGTTGAAGGTCTGCGCAATACCATCTGTTGTTACACGAGCACGCTCAAGTCCACGACCTACAGCGGCTAGATCAACATTTGGCAGATTGGAATACGTGAAACTCATGACCTAAATATACCATGCAATTGTTACAGCTTTATGACGATTTGTAACAAATCGCGTATTTTTTGAAAAAAAGTGAATAAGTTTTAGGCTATCGCGCCGTGGCCTGTTCGCCAAGCATGGCCTTCAGTTCGCGGGCTTCGCGAAGTTCTTCCGCAAAATTTCCGCCCGATGCTTTGCGCCCCACCGCTTCCGCGTGGCTGCCGGTATTTTGCAAGCGATCACGGAAACTATTGCTGCCGGCGGTGCGATCGGCCCAGCTTTTGTGTTCGCGGCTGGTAAGTTCTTCGTGTTCGCTAGCATATTGGCTAGTTTTGGAAGCCAATTTGGTGGCCACCGCTTGACTACCATGATCCATGCCGGCGGTTTCATGCCCTGTCACACTGCTGGCTGCCGTTGCGGTAGTGGAAGCTGAAACGCTATCCAGCCCCATCATGTGCATAAGATTACTTTTCATGGCCACAAACGTGGCACCAACGCCACCTAAAACGCCCGCAGCAACGCCCGCGCCAGCGGGCAGTGTTGCGGCAGTGGCTGCGGTGGTAACCGAGGGTACGGAAAGAATGCCAACACCCTGCAAAAATGCGCCAATATGCGCGCCCATCAGGCCTACTGAATTGATAGCTCCCGCTACAACACCGCTTAAAGGCGTTGCCGTTAGCAGGAAGTAACCTAGTAAGGCTCCACCTACGGCCACTGCGGCAATCACGCCAAGCATCAGCAGGGTTTTGGTGAGTTTATCATCTTTTGCAAGAGCAGGTTTTTCGGGCGCAGGGGTGCGTTCTAGTGTTTCTTCCTGCGTGCTACTGGCGTTGCTAACACTTTGTGATGCAGCTGCAGCCTGCAATTTTGCCATTTCTTCAGCAGAAATAACCGGTTCAGAAGGGGGTGGCGCTATTTCTGGCTCAGGTTCTTTACGTTTGATTGGCTCGTCGGGCGCCTTATTGGCCTCGGCGGCCTGCAGTTGCTTCAATAATTCTTCTGTTCTCTTTTTATCCGTTTCGCTTTCGGCAGCAGTTATTTTTTCTGCGGCGGCGGGCTGTTCAAGCTTTTTATCGCTTGCTTGAACCTCAGGCACGGTTTGCCCATCATCAGCGGTGGCTGGTGTTGGTGGTAATTTCTTGTTCTCTGGTGTCGATTCAACCATGAAGTACACACACTCCTACATCAGCAGGATACCAAACGGTTGCGTATTGTGTGTGAAGATTATGTGAAGATGCCCGAGTTAACGGACACCGAACGCTTGTAAAAACAAACGTTTACTTGCGGCGCGCTTTAATGCGCACTGGCTTAAGTGTGGGGCGAGCCAAGTAAGCGAGGCTTGAAAGCGCAATCATCGAAATTAAAATCAACATAAAATCCTCGCTCTAGTGACGTGTTCCGTAAGCCATTTCATCAAGCCGCCACACACGTTCATATAATTCGCGTGAGCGCAGTGACAAGTAGCCAATGTAATAAGGTAATTCGTCGATAAGCTCTGGGTTGCCACCCAGACAGATATCGGCGGCATCTAGGCGGTATTTTTCGCCTGCGGTGTCATCATCAATTTTTCCGGCCGAAACGGCCTTGCGCACCATGATCCACGCCATAATACTGGTGAGGCGCATGGTAATGCGCGACATTTCATGCGCATACATAGGGCGATAACGTGGCGAAATCAGCGATTGTTCTTCAGCACCGCGCGCCTGAAAATAATTATGGGCATCAAATAATAGATCTAATGTTTCATTGAATACGCTAGGAAGGAACAGAAGCGGCTGTGGTGCTGGCGCTGTGTGAGCAAGTTGCTGCATGGTGTCCTCTAGCTAAAATAGTTCTTATTGTTTTGTTCTTTTCAGAATATCGTGGAACCGTTAATTTTCTCTTAAATTTTGCCCATCGAGATTAAAATAATGCACGCCCTTTTACCCTCCGAGAAAACACCATCATTGGGGCTACAAAACTCGCGCTGGGTCACGGCGAATGCGGGTTCGGGCAAAACCTACACCCTCACATGGCGTATTGTGCAATGCTTGCTACATGGTGCGGCACCCGAATCGATATGGTGCGTTACTTACACCAATGCTGCCGCCAACGAAATGCGCGAAAGATTGGTTAAGCTATTGAAAGAGTTAAGCTATATAGACGATATAACGCTTGCCGAGAAGCTTTCACCATGGGTTGATATGCCTGCGCTTTACGCGGATAAGGTAAGAATGCTCTATAGCAGCCTACTGGATAGTGCGCATGGCGGCGTTCGTTTCATGACCATGCACGGGCTCTGCCAATCGCTTTTGGCCTCATTTCCGCTGGAAGCAGGTATTGTCCCCGGCTTCAGCCTGATCGAAGATGATGCGCAAAAACAGAGAATGTTGCACGCCATTGAACGTGTGCTTGGAGATTCAACAACTCTAGACCCCACTGGCGCCGTAGAAAATGCCCTACGAATTGTTCTGGCAGCGGGCAATTACGGGCGCGTTCAGGATATTTTGATGAAGCTAGCGCAACAAAAGCATCGTTGGGCATGGCTTGCGGAAATCCCTTTTGCGGAAATCGCTCGGAAATACCGTGAAATGTTCGAAATTCCGGAATCGCACACGATCGCTTCATTGCAGCACGATTTTTTATCGCAGCCCCCCATTGATTGCAGCCTTGCGATACAGGCCTTTGCTACCAACAATACCCCAAAACTACAGGGGTATGCAGATGTGCTATTGCGTTGGCAACAAGGCGATAGTGCCGCGCGCTTCACGTTACTGAATGATTATCAGGATGTTTTTTTAACCAAGCAAGGTACGGCGCGTAAGCTGCACCATTCGTGGTTTGGCAGTAAAATTCTGGCGCATGATGGAGAAGCGGTAGCTTTTCTGCTGCGCGAACAAGCGCGCGTGGAAGCGTATGTTGAAGAATATACAAAGCTAAAATGCCTAGAAGAGGCATCGGCCATGACCATTTTGGCAAGTGCAGCATTACAGATTTACCGTACACAAAACATGCGCGATGCACTGCTCGATTATGATGATTTGTTAAGCCGTTGCCATTACCTTACCACGCAGGCCGATATGATGCCCTGGGTCATGAGTAAGCTGGATTTCAAGCTCGAGCATTTGCTGATTGATGAAGCGCAAGATACCAGCCCCATGCAGTGGCAAATTCTACAAACTTTCATTGAAGAAATTATTGCCCAGAAAACGAATGCGCTCACGCCAAAGACCATGTTTGTGGTGGGCGATGAAAAACAATCAATCTATAGTTTTCAAGGCGCTGCCCCGTGGCTGCTCGATGAAATGAAAACGCACTTTAGCGCCTATTTACAACATAGTGATGCGCCACTTGAGGAAAAAACGCTCGCCACTTCGTATCGTTCAGCGCCCGCTGTGCTGGATTTTGTGAATGCTTTATGCAGGCACCCAGAATTACTCAATGCATTTAGCGCAAACCCCGTTCCCGAACATTTAGTGTATCATAGTGAACTTCCGGGAATGGTAGAATTATGGCCGCTCGTTGAGCAACCAGAAGTTACCGAAATTGCACCTTACACCGTGCCCACCAGCTATGTGGTGCTGGAAGCCGCAACCCACACGCTAGCGCAAAATGTGGCAACAGCTATTCGTGATTTAATTGATGCGCCGAATGTTGTAAAAGATCGCAGGCTACGCGCGGGCGATATTCTAATTCTGGTACGAAATCGCAACCCCATGACACCGCTCATTATTCAGGCATTAGAGGCGGCGAATGTTCCCGTGCTTGGCGCTGATCGTTTAGCGCTTGGGGAGCATATCGCGGTCAAAGATTTAATGGCGCTGATTCGCTGGTGTTACGCGCCGCACGATGATGTGGCACTGGCGCAAATATTGCGATCGCCGTTAATAGGCATCAGCGAAGATGCATTATTTACCTTGGCATATAACCGTGGCGAAGCAAGCCTTTGGCAGCGTGTGCAGGCATCTGTGCATGGCGAAACATTGATGCGTTGGCGCAATAAGCGCTATGAAAATGCTTATGGCTTTTTGCATTACATCCTCGAAATAGAGCAATTATCGCGCAGTTTTACAGCGCGCATGGGTGAAGAAGTACTGGAGATTTTGGATGAATTATTGCTATTTTCCGCCAATAAGAACGACACGCCAGAGGCAGAGTTACTGGCGTTTTCTCACATGTTAACGCAGCGCTCACCTATCATTAAGCGTGACGGAAGTTCGGGCGATACTGATAAAGTGCAGGTCATGACCGTGCATAGCGCAAAAGGGTTAGAAGCCCCCGTGGTGTTTCTCGTAGATACAACAGCTGTGCCCGACTTACGAAAAGAACCGATATTTTATCACGAGACTGGCGCGCCGCTTTTCCATTTAAGCGAAGATGCTGAGGGTGCCAGTGTGCTTTTACCCCTGAAAGAAGCCAAAAAACAGCAATTGCGCCACGAATATTTTCGGTTGCTGTATGTTGCCGTAACGCGTTCTGCCGAAAGGCTCTATATTACGGGCGCGGCACCCAAAAAGAAATCCGCCGAAGCCAGCTGGTACGATGTCATGCACGCACAATTGCAAACCCTGCCGCATAATGTGTTGCCAGATGGTAGAATTGTATATGCTTCGGGTAATGTTTCTGGCCAAGATGCAAACAACAAAACGGCCAATATCGCCCCTGCATTCACGCTGCCGGCATGGGCAAGCGCACCACCTGCACATGAAAGCGCAAAACGTTTTTGGAGCCCGTCTAATTTAATAGCGCACGAAGATACGAATTCTGGCGCCGCATACTCCGCGCACGATCCACGCCTTTATGGCGTGCTGCTGCATCAGGCGCTTGAATGGGTTACGCAGGATACTACGCCTGATCTATTGGTAAAATTCGCCGAAATGCAGAGCTTGCCCGCAATGGCTGCAAAACTTTGCGAAGATGTGGCACGCTTGTTTGCAGAGCCAGAAATTGCCACGTTATTAGCCTATCCTTGCTTGTGCGAACAACAAGTGGCGGGTGATATTATTCGGCAGGAAAAAAATTTGGCTGTGCGTGGCAGCATCGACCGCCTGATTATTCACAGCGATACGGTGTGGGCGGTTGATTATAAAACTTCACCGAATATGCTAAGAAACATTGCCGATACCCCTGTATCTTATCGGCTGCAAATGCGGGCTTACCGGGATATTCTGGCACAAATTTACCCGCAACATCAGGTGCAAGTCGCTATTTTATGGACAGCCGCCCCACGTCTTGATTGGCTTAGCGAGGCATTGCTTGAATGCGATTGGTCAACAGCAATCGAGAAATGACGCTCAGGTAACTTGACAGTGCGATTGGTGCGGGGGTAGCATTAGCGTATAAAATAATTTTTAAGAGGTGTTATGACAACCAAACATATTTCCGACAGTGAATTTGAGACTGTCATCAGCACATCCAGCACCCCTGTATTGGTAGATTTTT
>JBILFK010000055.1:0-9034 GCA_044351685.1 Rickettsiales bacterium
GGCCATGTTTAATGTCAGGCTTTCATTTACATGCAAAAGTTTTTCAAGGCCACGCACCGCATCGGCCACATGCAGCGGGTTCATTGCAATGCCATCGGTACCTTGCAGTGTAATGGGCTTACCTTGCTTGATATTCTCAATTATACGTGGAATCAGCATTGAACGATTCTGTTCTGGGCCATACACGAAAAAGAAGCGTACCACATGCACTGTCATTAGCTGTGTATAGCTTTGCGCTAAAATTTCGCCGCAAATTTTACTGGCCAGATAATATCCCAGTTGGCCATGCGGTGAAATAGGTGAATTTTCAGTGAGCAATTGGTGGCCATGCTCGTAAATACCGCCTGAGGAAGCATATACAAAACGTTTCACGCCAGTGCGGTGGGCATAATCGAGTAGCAGGTTAGTTGCTTGAATGTTTACACCAAAAATATCTTGTGCCTGCGCGGGAAATTCTCGGAATTTCGACGATTGCGCCATATGAAAAATAGTATCCACCTGCAGGGGTAACTTGGTGGTATCAAACGCGCGGCTGATATCGAGCACGATATAATTGACATTCGGCAGCGGCGAAGAGGGGGCAGAACGCACAATCGCTGAAATAGTGTGGTGCTGGCTTAAGGCTTGCGCTAAGCGCCTGCCCACAAGGCCATTCGCACCAGAAATGAGAATATGTTGCTTTGCTTCTGCCATACTAGGGCATATGTGTCAGGTTGCGGCTTGTAGGTCAAGTTTTCGGCAGCATGTCGCCTGCAATCACACGCAATTGGCGCAGCGGTAAGAAAGGCAGCGCCAACGCTATACATACCAATGCACATGCAAGCTTTATAAGCGCCGTTGGCCAGTGCCAGTGCGGCGAATAGAATAGTATTGCGACAGCAAGCACGCACGCACCCAGCACTAGTAGCCAGAGCAACGGCTTCCATGCGATAGGCAGCGGGTGTAGTTTTTGGCTATAGAAAAGGTAGCCTGCGGTAAGAATGAAATAGGAAAACAAGGTGGCAATAGCAGCCCCCGTTGCGCCATAATGCGGAATCAACAGATAATTCCCCAGCAGATTAATGAATGCGGTAATCCATGCCATTTGCGCAAGTATTCCAGTGCGCTTTTCCAGTGAAATGCCGATGGCTGTAATTTGTGTGGTGGCGTGCAAAATAATACCAAACGCCAGAATAGCCAGTGGAATACCCGCCGCGTAATAGCTTGTGGGCATCAGCCAACCAATCACTTCGCCCGCAAATAAGGCAAGCCCGCCTCCAATGATCAGCATGACAAACAATACAATTAACAGAATATGCGCATAAATGCGGCGATAATGTTCGGGGAAATCCATGCGCAATTTCATGGCGTAAGGGCTCCAAGCCTGCCCAAATGCCGCCGATACGAATAGCACCACCGAAGCAAAGCGAAACGCAACGGAATAAATACCCGTTTCTTCGACCGAGGCCATATTGGCCAGCATCCACCGATCCATCGAACCAAACAGCCAATATGCCATGCCAGCAAAAATGAAGGGATAGCCGAAGATAATTTGTTGTTTCAGCAGTGCGATATCGATACGCCAGGTAAGCTCGTGTTTTACAAAAAATAAACCCAGCGGAATAATTGCTAGGCCAATCAATGCCTGTGCCAGCACGAAGCCTTCCACGCCTCGTGCAAGCACAATCACCGCATAGGCCGCCCCTAAAATAGTAAGCACACGGCTGAGCGAAGAAAAAATCAGGAACTTATAAGGTGCAAAATGTAGCCGTGTAACATCCAGAAGATAATGCGTAACTTGAATGACCATGAGTAATAGAAGTGCCGAGAAGAGGGTAAGGCGCGTAACATTGGTCGTGGTGGTGGCGATGAACGTTTCGATAGTTGGCAAAAAAATAATCGCGATCAATGTCAACAGCAGGCCCAACGCCAATTGTGTCATTAGGCCACCAGAAACAATCGATGGTTGCTTGGCTTCAGGAGTTTCAGGATCCCAGTAAAAACGTTGCGTGGCGTTATTCTGGCCACAATTCATCAATAATCCCAAAAGATTCACCGAGGTAAGAATTAGCTCGAGCGTACCAAAGCTATGTGGGCTAAGGCTTGCGGCAATCAGCGGAAATACTAAAAATGCCACAAGTTTGGTCACGAAATCGGCGCCACCGTAAATCACGCTATCCTGTAAAAGTCCGCGCAATAGCATTACGAAACAATTCGGTTGTTTTTCAGCGGGTGCTGAATACGTGGTGTATCTTTGTGTTTGCCTAAAAGCGGGTGGTAGAGATTCATGAAGCGTTGTGCATCCAAACGCCCATAAATATAATCCAGGGTGCTACCAAAAAGCTCTGCAGATGCTTCCAAGCTATGATATTTTTCAACATACTGACGTGAGGCTTTACCTAGTCGTATCCGTAATTCGGGATGCGTTACGAGTAAGCGTAAGTTCTCAATAATTGTTTCCGGTGATGTGGA
Source organism: Rickettsiales bacterium (assembly GCA_044351685.1). GTDB lineage: Bacteria > Pseudomonadota > Alphaproteobacteria > Rickettsiales > UBA3002 > JALHRI01. Next base: position 2,452 of record JBILFK010000055.1, read on the forward strand.
AACGATCGGGCATTCATCAAGAAACGACCAGCGGCGCATCATCAGCGTGTAATCTTCATCTTCGAGATTTGACAATACAGGTAAGCCACAGGCCATGCCTTCCAGTGCATTGAGTGCATATGCCGGGTAATTCAAGGCTTCAGCTAGAATATCTACTTCTTCAGAAAGCACTTGTCGGACTTCCGTATTTTTCATGCCCTGCAGCAGGCGCAATTCTACCTGCAGCCCTTCAGATTTGAGTATTTCAATGGCATGATTGACGAATTCAGTGCCCTTGAAACCGGTATGGTTCGGGGCATGTGCGATGACAACCTTACCGTTACGGCCATCGGCGCTGTTGTTACGCGTAGATACATGCCACTGCGCTAGATCGATATGCAGCATGGAAGGCACGATCGTGCTCCAGCGACCAAAGCCATCGGGGTTAGCGCAACCCGGAATCACGGCATCGCCATGCCGCATCCAGTAATGCACGCGCGCGGCTACAGTTTCCTGATGGCGTGCCGCATCGGGGTAAGAAAGTAATAAGGCGTGCAACGTAGTAGTGGAGCGTACGTTGCGATAGACAAAGCAATCTCCGCCGTAGGGTAGGATCACGATTTTCTTCCGTGCCAGTTTCAGAAGGTGCGCTTCAAAACGCCAATAGGGTGTTTTACCGAGCAACCAGCCATCGTTGGAAATAAAAAAGACATCGAAACGAAACAGTGATTCCCAAAACAACAAAAGCAATTTGAGGGGGCGAGGAATAATGCGCGTGTAACGATCGAACACATATTCATCGAAATCTGCTTTATCGTTGATGCGCTCGTAATGGCTGCGCATCAGCGTTTGTGAGGAAAACCCAAGCTTACGCATAGCCTGCGACCAGTATTTGTTGTTCATGATAGGCGTTGGCCCCCACACGAGCCGTGGCGGAGTCGTTTTGCCAAGCATCCGTGCAAGCAGGGCAAGCACAAGGCTAATGCAAAAAAATACCGGTGCAGCAATGAGTGCGATGACTGCATATAGCATATAATAGAATCCACCCATCGGTTATCCTGTGTAATCGCTAAGGCACCATATGTTCATGGTGTGATTGGGGGCGAGCGTTTGGATTTTTTGGCGGATTTTATCGCCGAACGCGAAGCTTAAAATAAGTAAATGGGTGACAGGTCTGGCAATTAAATCCTGCATATTTTCAACCGGCTGCGCGTAGCCATCGAAATACTGGCCGTAAATACTGGCGTTATCGTCGAAAAAACGCATGTTTTTTAAGCTATTTACGTTGCCGAGATATGGAAAAGTGCGCAGCGGCACATAACAGCCAAGCGTGGCATCTTGCCCCGATGCCTGCTGAATAAACGCATCAATGGATTGACGAATAGCATGGTAATGCGCGCTGAATTGTTCAAATTTTTTGAAGCCCGTGTGCGGCACCCACGGCACGGGCACACTATGGGCACGCGCGGCGCAATACAGCACCGAGCCATGGTTAGAGGGCGTAATTTCTAGCACTTCGAGTCCTGCTGCGTACACCACATGTGCCAGTGAAGCGGCATCATAATAATTCAAATGCTCGTGAAGTAGCATAGATATATCGCCGCGTTCGATATAGGGCGTGCAATCTGGAACAGCGAAAAGAACAATACCGCCTTCGGCCAAATCATCGCGGTGGTGGCGCAAAAAATCTGAAGGTTCTTCCACATGCTCCAGCACGTCGTAATGCAATATAATGTCAGATTTTGGGATGCTGCCGGGTGCCGGGTAAAAGCTCGGCACGACATCGATGCCATATTCGGCAGCTTTGTGGTGGCAAATGGGGCTGGGGTCTACTGCGCGGGCATTGTAACCTGCTTCTTTTAGTTGTTTGAGCACATAGCAGCCACCCGCGCCAATTTCAGCGACGCTTTTGGCATGTGGCGCGTGGCGTGCGATAGCAGCGTGAATAAAATTCAAAAAGTCACCGCCGTAACTTGCGGCTAAATCGTGGCCTTCTTGTAAATACCCGACATTGTATTCTTCCTGATAGATGCGCTCGAGATAGTTGATGGTATCGGCGTTGCGTTTTTGAATAATTAGCTGCACATCTTCGCGAAATGCCAGGGTGAAATCGACTTTGTCCGGCACCGGATTAGCGGGTGCGCCAACCGATTCTGTCATACGCCAGTAAAACGTGAATGCGCCTACATCGATTTCTAGCATCGCGCCCGAACTTTCTGATGCACATATCGCATCACATCGGTTTGGAAGAACAGATTATCTTGCGCGAGAATACCGATAAGGTCGAGATTAGCAAGGTGAAGTGCATCGATGCGATTGCGGATTGTGCGGGTAGCGGTGATATTTTTGATGGTAGGCATGGGGAACCCAGCATCCAACAATTCGGCTTTGGCGAAAGCTACGTTGTTACCTGCGTGCAAAAGATTAAACCTCGCTAATTCTTCCTGAGCGATGCTGGCCAAATCATTGCTCTGTGCGACATTATCTTCCACCAGCAATTCCATGCTGATGGGATAAAGCCCACCGCGTGCTGCACCGCTGCAATAATTGGCAAAGTTGGTAAGACGATAGGTGTGAAAGCCGGGCTCGTAACAGAAGAAGTAGTAAAGGTCGCCCATTGCTTCGAGTGGTTGGCTGAGGAGTAAATTTACCACGGCAGTGCGTAGAGGTTTATCGTAGCCTAAATCGCTCGTTGGAATATTCAGCATTTTGGCAAGCAGAGGTGAGGCGTTCGTCCATACCAGATGATCTGTGCTGTGGCTGGCCTTGCTTCCATCTGCGTGTTGAATGTCCACGGCGGTAACTTGATTGCCTGTATGTTGGATACCCATGATGGAAGAACCCAGCAGTAATGTTACGCCTGCCTTTTTTAGCCGCGCAATCATTGCATCCACTACGCGGTACATGCCATAATGTTTAGGATAATAGGCGCGTCTGCCAGAAGAACGCTCCAGCGGAAGTGTACGCTGATCGCCCCAGGCGATGAAATTGCGCAGATATTCTGATTCTGTCAGTTGCGCTGAAATATATTCGTTACCCAGCGTAATGCGGCTGAGCGGGGTAAAAATTGTTGCCATGTAATCCAGTTCAGTTGCGGGGTGCTTATGGATTTTTTCGATGGCAGGGCACAGCAGGCGTTCGGCCGTTTTTTTGCCAAAACGCGTACAGAAAAAATCATGCGCCGAAACTTGCGTGTTAATCGGGGCAAGCGGTGTGCTGATATGGGCTAGAAAATCGGCCAGACACTCCTGATAATCATGCTCAGGAAGATTACGGATATCAATATACGGCGTTTTGCTTTGCAGTGTATCCAGATAATAGCTTCCGCATAAATCGCGCCGTGGGCCTTCCAGCAAATCCCATTCATTTTCTGGTAACAGGCCAAATACCAATGCATCTAGTTCAGCGATGCCGGTTTCCAGAAAATTATGCATACCATAATCGAAATTGCCATATTCACCATAATTCCAGCGGCGTAGCAGACCGCCTGGTTCAGATGCTTTATCGACCATGGTGATGGAACCTTTATAACCAGATTCGACCATCAGTAAGGCGTAAAGCAGGCCAGAAATACCTGTTCCATTGATAACTATATTCTTCATGCAGAAGCCAATGTTTTAAGTGCAGAGAAAGGCAACATAAAAAATCCCGGGTAATGCTGCAACAATTCTGCAGGTGTGGTGGTATAAAGTGCAGGATTCTGGATATGGGTGTAATAGTGATAGCGCCTATCTTCAGCGCCCCAGCGCTTTTTGAAATGGTAGACACCTTCCTGATTCACCCAGGTGCCACCCCAGTTCCATTGCTTATATCCGGCCTGTGATGCGGCGATCATCGCATGGTAAATAAGCAGGCTAAGCGGCTGTGCTTCACGCCATTGTTCTACAATCACGGGCGTAAAATATTCCACCATATCGCTGAAATAAAATAGCAGCATCGCTGCAATAGGCACATTGTTATGGCGTGCTACCCAAATGTTATAATCTTTTCCAGCGACAAAATGTTTGGCTACGGCCTCAAAAAAAGCAGGGCTTTTGGCTGTGCCGCCAATAACCTGCATATTCTCCAGATGGGTGTTATACAGGAAATCGAACGCATCATTTTCAATGCTTACCCCAAACCCCTGTTTTTCAGCCTTGCGAACCATATTGCGCGTTTTACTATGATAACGCTGCATGAGAGTGGCAGCATGATTGGTATCGCACGCAATATCGGTAAGCTGGCCGATTCGTATATCGCTAAGCTCATGCGAAGCTTGTGCGGCATAGCCAGCGTTATCGCGCAAATTCTCTATCATCGTAGCGCTGGCAACGCCGGGGGCGTGGCTAAGTGCATTCCAATGCGCCATTAGCAATGTTGCCGCTTCTGGCGTATCGTAAATCACCCCGCCATGGCTGCCATAATAAGGAAGGGAATTCAGGGCGGCGCCATACACGCCTTCGCGCGTTAGCACGGGTAATGCGCCGCAAATTTTGCCATCGCTAATGCGCGCGAGATAGATGCTTAGTGTAGCATGTGTAAGCGCTGCAATCATATGCAAAAAAGGCAGCGAGTGATAAAACAATGCCTGTGTGTGTGCACTAAGCCAAGCAGTATAGCTGGCTTCGTCGTTCACGCCAAGCGTAGTAAGCTGTAACTCAGCGTGGCGCATAGATATTATCTGGCCTTAAAATTGTGGCATCTTTGAAAATGGTGATGGTAAATTCATACGGCATATCGCTTTGATCGATTACCAAACGCGGTGAAAGATGCTGGTGGCAAAAATCATAAAGCGTAGGAATGTTTTGATGGTAGGCTCCCGGCTGCTCATAATCGACCTTATCGGTCATAAAATTGATGGAAAGATACCGGAGGCATTTGCCGAATAAGGTCTGTAGCGTGTTAAAAATATAGACCATATTGGCGGCTTTATCTTCATCGAATGCGATATTAAATACGCCTGATGCGGTGATATAATCGTAGCTACCTGCAATATCTTCGGCCGCTTGAATCAGCTGGAACGATGCATCTGTATGGGTCTGTTTTGCGGTTTGAATAAATTCCGGCACGATATCGACGCCGTTATATTTAATTGCAGGAAAATGCTGCCGCAAAAACAGACGCATATGGCCAAGCCCGCAACCAAAATCTAGCAAGCTACCAGAGCTATCAGCTGAGATGTGGCGGGTGAGGGCAGCAAAGCGCAAATCCTGCCTGCCTTTCGGCCACTGAACTGCGGCTGGGCTATCGCCATGCGCTGCCAGCGAAGCTTGATACAATGTGCGGATATGATCGAGCGAAACCATTGGCCACCTTAGGGTTTACGAATACGCATTGTATAACACGCTTCTTCTGCGTGAAAATGCACGGTTTGCATATGATTTTTGGCAATCAGTGCCTCTAATTCGTGTTGATCATAGCGCGTGGCGTTACTGGGGCTATACCAGTCGAAATTAATCAAATCGGAGTTTTCGCGGCCAAGTTCTGCGTTCCAATAGCATTTCAGGAAATTCCAGTAAATGAAGCGCTGCACATCCATCTTGCCGGCTTTAATGCCCAGCGCAGGGATGGCAGGTACATCGATTTCGGCATTCAGTTCACTTAAGCGTTTGCCAAGTTCGGTAAGTTGCGCCGACATGGCCTGCAATTCTCCCATGCTCATATTGTTGCACTGGGTACGAAAATAATCATCGACCAGCTCACGAACCAAGGCTTTTTTGGCATAAAAATAACATGAAAATTCGCCGCCTGATTTGGTGACGCGGCAGAGTTCAGCAAATGTTTTTTCAGGATCAGTTGTATGCATAATCACCTGGTCACAGCTGACATAATCGATGCTTCCCGCTTTAAAGATGGGTTTGCCAATATCGCCACGAATAAAGGTAACATTGGGAATATGCTTATAAGTATTCGCTGCTACTTCCGCGGCTTCGGAAAAATCTACGCCCACCACCAGCGCGTGCGGGGCAAGCGTTGCAAGCCATGCCGCTTTATAACCAATACCGCAGCCGGCATCGTAAATGGTGTTCTTGGTTTTCAGGAATTCAGCGAGTGCCGCTTCAGATTCAAACCCGTAAAGCTGCAAATACCATGCACGCCCATTGGAAAATAATTTTTCCTGATTCTCGCTTTCGGCTTTACTGTACCCCGTCCATTTTTCGCTGAATGCTTCATTGGTTTGCGCTTGTGCAGATGATTGTGCATGCATGCCCAGCTGCAGATAATTATCTGTGATGGGTGTTGTATCTGGATAATCAAGTATGGCGGTAAGTTTTAACTGGCGTGCAGCGCTATTCATAACTGCTCCTAAAAAGTTTGTAAGTGTTGTTCAACGTTGAGGAGCGACCAAATAAGCAGCCGCCGATTCTGTTTTCCGGATAAATGTTCATCGATCAGTGAAGTGACTGCTTTTTTATCGAGCAGCTGATAAATCTGAGGATTACCATCCACTAATTGCGCGCGCACATAATCGATGCTTTCGCCCTTGAACCAACTTGCATCAGGCGCGCTGAAGCCTTGTTTTTCAGCTTTTGTGATATCGTCGGGGATATACTTGCGCATGGCATCACGCAGAATTTGCTTACCATCATTGGTTTTTTCAAAATAGGCTCGAGTTTTGTTGCCT
>JBILFK010000056.1:0-9033 GCA_044351685.1 Rickettsiales bacterium
TGCCAATGCTGACGATTTATTAGTGCCTTGCTCGCCCTCAAGCACCAGCATTTCGTCGAATTTGCAACCGGGGGAACGCACACGACGCACTGCCGCCACCAGCATGAGACTACCAACAGCGCGAGTGTAGGGCGTGTCCTCCGCTCCAGCATATTGCGACAGCCAGCTATCAATTCGAGGGACACCATCCCACTCAAGCGAGTCGAGGTAACCGAGTACAGGGTGGAAACTATGCCGCCTTGCCATGTCTGCAACGACCGAGCAAAAGAATTTCTCTGGGGGACGAAAACCATATAGCTCATCAACTAGAAGCCATAAACGCAGCATCGCACTATCCTCAAGCACTGGGCCGAATCCTTCTAGACCTTCAATCAATAGGCGATCATGGAAGATATTATAGCTCACGCGCACACCCAACAATTGCAGCGCTGTGCGTATGTTATGCTGGCTTTTATAGGGGACACCATTTTTATCGCACTCAAATGAAAGCGGACTTTCTTCGCTAGCGACTGCTTTTTTTGCATTCTCAATTTGCCGCCACGCGCCCTTTTCTGGCTCGCGTATTTGCTGCCCGTCATGCCTGCGAAATATGCTGTCAGAGATGCACCATTGGCGATCGGTCAACAACCCAAGCATTACCTCGTCAGGCACTTTCGCGCGAACCAGCTGGCATAGCGCATCAAACACCCACGCCGAACGGCTATCATCGCCTTCTTTTGGGCCTTCTTCCGGGTAACGCCCCTGCGCAATAATACGCTTCACGCGGTCGGTAACGCCCCACTCATCAAGCGCCGACAGATTATCAATGCTGCGCGCGCCTGGCGTTAAATCAGAGAACAATTTTGGAAGCATAGCAGTCGCCACCCTTTCTACAGGTGGTGCTGGCATGTCAGCCAATGAGTAGCGTGCATCACTAAAAGCGATGACCTTAGAACGCTTACCTGTTTTGGTGTTTATCGTCCCCGGCAATCGACCGACGCGGTTAATATTCCAGCACTTATCGCCGTTAGCGCCGAAAAGGTTTGCTAGCTGCTGATTATGCCGTTCGGCTAGGGTTGGGTCTAGGCATGGCTCGCTTAGTTGCCAGAAGGCCCAAAAACCGCGTCCACTATCGACGATGCAGGTTGGTGCTGGAATGCCGAGTGGCAAAGCGTCAGTAAGAGAGGCCAGAATACGCTCTCGTTCCTGCTGCAAATCTTCACCCGCACGCGGGTCGAGATCAACCCAAAGCCAAGCAGTACCTAGCATTGCTTCTTTTTTCGGCTGGCCCATCGGTTTGCCCTGCGGCATACCTAGCAGGAAATAAACATTCCGTTTGCTGTTCCATTGCTGCACCCATGCTGCCGCATCAGCTGCGGAAGATGGTAAAAACCCAGCGCCGCGTGTATCCGGCGAAAAGGTTGACAAAACCCATGGGCCATCTGGGGAATAACGGCGCAGGAACTCGATGGGGTCACTTAAATTGATTTCGCTTGAGAGGCTCTCAAGAGATACTTCGTTTGCAGCCCCCAGCTGTGCGCCCGTGTCCTGCACTACAGGCGCGGGCATTTCATTATCGTGCAACATCGGTCACCTCCCGATGCGATTGCATCCATGCACGAACATCATCAACGCTGTAACGAATCGGGCCATTCTTCGCCTTGCCCACTTTCACATAGGCAGGGCCAATGCGTCGCGCGCGCATTGCCTCCAGCGCACGCAAACTGAAGCCTATTAACTGTGCGGCCTGCCGTGGTGTTAGATATTCCGGGGTTAAGGTATCAGGCCTCTGTAACTGCGTTTGCAGTTTCGAAGCGATATGTGCGCCTACCTCTTGGGCAAGCACACGGAACGAGTCATCAATTTGGTGCATAATAAACCTGCTTCATTAAAGCGACCGTTTAGCGTGCACTCCTTTCGGAGTACCGGTCGTTAAAATGGCAGGCTTCACAAGCATTGCTGCGTGTCATGCGGGTTAGCCTTTGCTCCTGCTTAAGAGCAATCCCAGCGTGCGGCACACCCCGTCAACCGACACTGTTCCTTAGCCTTCAGTGCTATTTTTACTCAATCCCTCGTTACTCGGCAACCACTTTTTGCTCGGCGCCACAAATCTGGAGAATTGCAGCGGTCATAACATTCTGTGTTGCAACGAGTTTGTCGAAGAGCGCTTTCTCGTGAATGTACACTCCATCAATGCCCTGCACCTTGTGGTCGAGTAACAGCCGTGCCTCGATTTTGTCGATGCATGTGCGCTGTGCGATGGTGCGGTAGGTGTGGCGAAGGATGTGGCCTGTCTCACTGGGCAGGCTCTTTTCACTCCACACTTGCGTCACGATGATACCGCGCGTCTTGGTGCTTCGGGTGGGGAACAACCACTCAGTGCCCGGATATAGCACATTCCCCTTGGCGATAACGCGCTCTACCAGCTCAACCATGTAGTCTGATAGGGGGAGGTCGAAGGAGCGCCCAGATTTCATGCGAGGGATGGAAATAGCCTTCTCCTTCAGGTTCACCCACTCGCGCCGCAGCGATACAAGCGTTCCGGGGCGAAGCCCAGAAAGAATGCCAAGCGTGTGCATGTCGCGGCGGATGGGGTTGCCGATGGCCTGCACTTTCGCCCACCAGTCTGGCAGATCGTCCATCATCAACACCTTACCTGCGCGCCGCTCCTTGTTGAAGGTCACAGCGGCGATGGGGTTCGGCGGCAGTGAGTCCGGGTCGTCCATCACCTTCAGCGCGAAATTGTAGCAGGCGCGGAAATCGCGGAAGGCTTGGTTGGCCACCGTAACTCCGTGGTTTTGAGTTACGCGCTTATGCTCCTCGCGTGCGAAGCTGCGTTTTATCTCGTTGATCGGCGTGTCCTTCCACTTGGGCAGATAGCGATTCAGCCGCGCGTTCATATCGGTGATGGTGCGCTCGCTGCGGTCACGGGTGCGCATGTCATCGAAATATTCCTGATAGAGCCGTGCAACCGTCCATGTGGCAGTCTGCTCTTTGGGCTTGGCGTTGGGGTCGATGCCGCGTTTAATCTGCGTCAGCATTTCTTCGGCGCGCATCCGGGCCTCATCGAGCGACAGCTCCTCCGTCGTGCCCAAGGTAAGGCGCACTGTCTTGACCAACTTGCGGCGGCCACGCTGGCCTTCCCACAAATCACGCTGAATCTTGTAGGATTTGCTGCACTTGTTCACGACGAGCATCAAGCCCGTCACCTTGGTGTCGCGTATCACCGCGAGCTTGTCATTGAACTGCAGCTTCTGCACGAAGGCTTCCGTCAGCCGCACTGGCGCTTGCTTGCTCATAATTCCCCCATCTGTTTAGCGAACCGTGTATTTACCTTTTGCGAACCGTCTGCGAACCGTTCAACGCGAGGGTTGTCGAGGGACAACGAGTGGAATCATTCCCAATAACTCATTGCTCGACAATCAACTTCTGCTAATCAGAGGGGACTGGAGTGGAGCGCTGGCTCCCCTTCCTAAACGCTAGGTCGTGTGTTCGAATCACATCGGGATCACCATGTGCGGTTTTCATGTTCGGGCGCAAGAGCATGTGCTAATCGCATCGAAATCACACCAGTGGCATGCGCCATTATATGGCGCTTAGAACTGATTTTTAAATACCAGCGCACAGTTAATTGTTGAATTGCTGAGATCATATTCTCCGTTGGTCGCCGCTGCGTTGGCTGCGCTGGTGCAATCATCCCAGTGGATGGCCCATAATTTGCCTTGTTGAGGCTTGCCATCGTCGAGCTTGGTATCAATGTTCCAAACTTCTTCTGCTTTTAATACAAAATAATAGGGGCTTGTTCCCCCGCCAGGCCAACTGCCAGCAAGCCACAAACTATTACCGTAATTGCCGTTGCTCCAATTCGGGTGATTGGTGGTGCCCATATCGAAATTCACAGCATTCCAGCCGGCAATGCCATTAACGCGTGAGCGAGGAATGTTTGTGCCGGCAACGCCGTTACTCGATGTTACAGGCCCAGTCTGGCCAGTATAGGTACCTTCAACAAGTCCGGCGAGTACAAGGTGGCGCCAAAATTGAAATTGTTCCGAAGCCGCACCCACAACGCCACCACCCTCTAAGAGCCCATTGCTATTACCGTCACAGGCACCGGGAAGCGCCACTGAGGCTCCGGAATTATTCTGACAGTTGGTTGCCGTTTGCAACTGCCAAATTCTTGTGGCCTCCCTGAAGTCACCAGGCAATGCAAAATACTTGTCACGAAATGTCTGAGTGGCAGTGGTAAAGCGACTATAATCTGTAACGACACTTCTCATTTCTGAAGCGCGTATGAGAGATTGTCCCGCAAGTATTCCGCCAGTGAGTAATCCGAGAATAACAAGGACAATGGAAAGCTCTACAAGAGAAAATGCGCACCTCATTCTGCCATACTAATTTATCACTACTTACATATCAACCTGAAAACCCCCAGATGCGTGAGGGTAAATCGCAACCCTGACTGGACTAATGGCATGTGACACTCTAGGTATCTGGCATGAAAAAAATACTGAGTGTTTTTGGTGTGATGTTGGCGCTTATTGTGTCGCCCATGAGCGCGGTTGCGCAACCCGCATGGCAACACGCGATCAGCTTATACGGCACCCCCAAATACCCCAAAGGCTTCCGGTATTTTGATTATGTGAACCCGAATGCGCCGAAGGGCGGCACGCTGAAGCTGGCTTCGCTTGCCTCGTTTGATTCGGTGAACCCGTATATCTTGAAAGGCCTTTCCGCGCCGGGCTTAAGCAATATTTACGAATCGCTGATGGAAGCCTCGTACGATGAGCCGCAAACCTATTATGGCGTGATTGCCGAAGCCGTGCGCATTGATATGGCTAACCGCGTAATGGATGTGCGCATTAACCGCAAAGCCCGCTTTGAAGATGGCGAACCGATTACCCCCGAAGATGTGGTGTTTAGCCTGAAGACATTCAAAACCAAAGGCCACCCGATTTATAAAATTCTCTACAAAGAAATTCGCAAGGCAGAAGCCATTGACGCGCATACGGTGCGGTTTTATTTTTCCAAAGCCGAGCACCGCGAATTGCCGCTAATTGTGGCAGGCATGAGCGTGTTGCCCAAACATTTTTACGATAAGGTGCCGTTTGAAAAAACCTCGCTGATTAAGCCCGTGGGTAATGGCCCATACCGCGTGAGTGAGATTGTTGCGGGGCGCTCGATTACGTACGAGCGTATCCCTGATTGGTGGGGCGATAGCCTGCCGAATATGCGGGGGCGCTACAATTTTGATAAAATCACCATCGATGTGTATCGCGACGATGTGGTAGCGGTTGAAGCGATTAAATCCGGGCAAATTGACTATTACGAGGAATATATCGCCCGCAATTTTGCCACCGCCTATAATATTCCGGCGCTGGCGCGTGGCGATTTAATCAAGGCTAAAATCGAGCATAAAATACCGCGCGGCATGCAGGCCTTTATTTTCAATTTACGCCGCGACAAATTTGCCGATGCGCGCGTGCGCGAGGCCATTGGCCTGACCATGGATTTTGAGTGGATGAATAAAAAACTGTTCTACGATGCCTATCTGCGTTCGCGCAGTTTTTTTGGCGCCACACCATTTGAGGCCAAAGGCACGCCCGAAGGCGCAGAACTGGCGCTGCTTGCGACGCACCGTAGTGAGTTATCAGAAGCGTTGTTTGAAAAGGAATTTGCCGCCCCCGCCACCGATGGCAGCGGCTATGCCCGCGGTAACCTTGAAAAAGCCCAGAAGCTTCTGGATGAAGCTGGCTGGGTGATGCGCGATGGGGTGCGGGTGAACGAAAAAACCGGTGAAGCGCTGACGTTGGAATTTTTAATGTCGCAGCGTACGTTCGAGCGCGTGGTGGCGATTATGCGCAAAAATCTGGCCAAGCTGGGCATTGATTCGGCGTTTCGCTATGTCGATAGTTCGCAATATCAAAAACGCCTCGATGCGCGCGATTTCGATATGGTGTCGATCTGGTGGAATCAGGGCACGCATTATCCCGGTGCCGAGCAAATCACTTTCTGGCATTCTTCGCAGGCCGATGTGGCTGGCAGCCAGAATCTGGCGGGGCTGAAAAACCCGCTCATCGATAGCATACTGAAGCGCATCGCTAAAGCCCACGACCTGAACGACCTGACGCCTGCCGCCCGTGCGCTCGATCGGGTGCTGCAGTGGGGCTATTATGTAATACCGCACTGGTATCTCAATAGCTGGCGGGTGATTTATTGGAATAAATTTGGCAGGCCAGCCGTGACGCCCGATTATAATATCGGCATTGAAACCTGGTGGATGAAATCTGCCGAAACCGCAGGAAAGAAGCGCTGATGCTGGCCTATATTTTGCGCCGTCTGTTGCTGATTTTACCAACCTTGCTTGGTATTTTGATCATCAATTTTGCCATTGTGCAGGCCGCACCCGGCGGCCCGGTTGAAAATTTAGTGGCGCAAATTACTGCGCCCGGCTCGCATGGCGGCGCCAATGAACGCTTAGGTGGGCCTAGCACCGATTTTGGTGGCGCCACACAAGGCGGCGTGCAGCAGGCGCAGCAAGTGGGTGGTTATCGTGGCGCGGTGGGCATTGACCCAGAATTGCTAGCCGACATTAAAAAACAATATGGTTTTGATAAGCCGGTGGGTGAGCGTTTTATGAAAATGCTGACCGATTACGCGCAGTTCGATTTTGGCCAGAGTTTTTTCCGCGATCGCGCGGTGATTGATCTGATTGTCGAAAAAATTCCTGTATCGATTTCGCTGGGCCTATGGACCACGCTGATTGTCTATTTAATCTCGATTCCGCTCGGCATCAAAAAGGCCGTGCGCGATGGCACGCGCTTTGATGGCTGGACAAGTTTCGTGGTGGTAGTTGGGCAGGCCGTGCCAGCGTTTTTATTCGCCATTTTACTGCTGATTGTGTTTGCGGGCGGCAGTTATTTTCAATGGTTTCCGCTGCGCGGATTAACTTCGGATGATTTTGACAGTTTAAGCTGGCCCATGAAAATTGCCGATTATTTCTGGCATATTGCACTGCCGGTGTTTGCGATGGTGATTGGTGGTTTTGCTTCGCTTACCCTGCTTACCAAAAACTCATTCATCGAAGAAATTAGTAAGCATTATGTGCTGACTGCGCGCGCCAAAGGCCTTACCGAAAACCGTGTGCTTTACGGCCACGTATTCCGCAACGCCATGTTGATTGTGATTGCCGGCATTCCCTCGGCGATTATTGGAGTGATCTTTACTTCATCGCTGCTGATTGAAGTGATTTTTTCGCTCGATGGCTTGGGTTTGCTTGGGTTTGAAGCGGCGCTGACGCGGGATTATCCGGTCATGTTTGGCACGTTATTTATTTTCACGCTGGTGGGGCTGGCCATGAAACTACTCGGCGATATCATGTATGTGCTCGTGGATCCGCGCATTGATTTTGAGAAACGCGCATGAGCTGGTTTGCACGCAATCCCATTGCCAAACGCAGGCTCGATACTTTTAAGGCCAACCGCCGCGGCTACGTGGCGTTTTGGATATTGTGCGTGCTGTTTTTTGTCAGTATTTTTGCCGAATTCATTGCCAATGATCAGCCTATTTTGGTTAAATATAAGGGTGAATATTTATTTCCGGTGTTTGTTACTTACGTTGAAAAAGACACGTTCGGTGGTGTGATGGAAAGCGAAGCCGATTACACCGACCCCTGGGTGATCGCGGAAATCAATGCCCATGGCTGGATGCTCCGACCGCCCATTCCGTTTGATTACCAGACAATTAACTTTGAAGTTGCCCGCGCCCCCTCGCCGCCCGATTTTACCAATTTGCTTGGCACCGATGATCAGGCGCGTGATGTGTTGGCGCGTGCCATTTACGGGTTTCGCCTTTCGATGTTCTTCTCACTGATTTTAGTGGGAGTCTCAAGCATTATTGGCGTGACGCTGGGCGCGCTTCAGGGCTATTTTGGCGGCACGCTCGATTTACTGATGCAGCGTTTTATTGAAATGTGGCACGGTATTCCGGTGCTGTTTCTGCTGATCATTCTTTCGTCGGTGGTGGTGCCAAATTTCTGGTGGGTGTTGTGCCTGATGCTGTGTTTTACGTGGATGTCGCTGGTGGATCTGGTGCGCGCTGAATTTTTGCGTGCCCGCAATTTCGATTATGTGCGCGCCGCCAAAGCGTTGGGTGTGCGCGAGCGGGTGATTATTTTCCGGCATGTGCTGCCCAATGCGCTGGTGTCGGTGTTTACCTATGTGCCGTTTATGCTGGTGGGCGCGATCGGCACGCTGGCATCGCTTGACTTTTTGGGGTTTGGTTTGCCTTCGGGTTCGCCAAGCTTAGGCGAATTATTGCAGCAGGGCAAAAACAACCCGCAATCGCCGTGGCTGGGGCTTACCGGGTTTTTTGTGCTGTCGCTGGTGCTGAGTCTGGTGCTGTTTATTGGCGAAGCGGTGCGCGATGCCTTTAACCCACGCAAAATTTTCACGCGGGGTGAGCGATGAGCATTCTGCAACTCGAACAGCTTTCGCTGACCTTTGGCAAGGGTGATGGCGCCACGAACGCCGTAAAAGCCGCCAGTTTCGCCATTGAAAAAGGCGAAATGCTGGCGCTGGTGGGTGAATCCGGTTCGGGCAAATCGCTGAGTGCGCTTTCGGTGCTGGGGTTGCAACCGCAGGAAGCCCGCATTGAAGGCAATATCACCTATAACGGTGTGCCGATTTTAAAGCAGGGAGTGTTCGATGCAGCAAAGCTCGCCACCCTGCGCGGCAACCGCATCGGTATGATTTTTCAGGAACCGATGACCGCGCTGAACCCGCTGCATGTGATTGGCAGGCAACTGGTAGAATCGTATCGCTGGCACAACGATGTTTCGCACGAGCAGGTGCAAAAGCGCGCCACCGAGCTGATGGCGCAGGTAGGCCTAAGCCATATGGCCTCGCGCATGGATAACACCTACCCGCACGAGCTTTCCGGCGGCGAACGCCAGCGACTGATGATCGGTATGGCCATCGCCAACGACCCGGATGTATTGATTGCCGATGAACCAACCACCGCACTGGATGTAACCCTGCAAATCCAGATTTTAAAGCT
>JBILFK010000190.1:0-2686 GCA_044351685.1 Rickettsiales bacterium
GTTGAGCTTGTGCTGATCAATTTGCACCAATAATTTTGCCACCCCGTTTACGTAAGGCTCGCAGCCAATGTAAAGGGTTTCAGGGCTGCAGGCAGCTTGTGCCGCCAAATGCTCGCCGCCGCCAAACCCGATTTCCAGCGATTGCTTTATAAAGCCCCGCTCTTGCCCACGATACACTAAACGCGGCAATAGCGTGCTGATGAGCGATTGCTGATACGGGCGAAGTGCCCGCCCGCGATTGCGCCCAAACGACGAAAGATACGGATTAAGCTGCGATTTTGAATTCACTGCGCAGCGCATCCACCAGATCCAGCTTTTCCCAGCTGAACTCACCATTTGCACCAGGCTCACGGCCAAAATGGCCATACGATGCGGTTGGCAAATAAATCGGGCGATTCAGTTGCAGATGCGTGCGGATACCACGCGGCGAGAGATTTACCAACTCTTGCAACATGCTTTCGAGCTGTGCTGGGTTCACCTTCGGTTTCGAATGGGTGTTCACATAAAACGACACCGGGCGCGCCACGCCAATTGCATAGGAAAGTTGAATCGTGCAGCGATCGGCAAGGCCAGCCGCCACCACGTTTTTAGCAAGATAACGCGCAACGTAAGCGGCCGAACGATCCACTTTCGTGGGGTCTTTGCCCGAGAACGCGCCGCCACCATGTGGTGATGCACCGCCATAGGTATCGACGATAATTTTTCGGCCCGTAAGCCCGGTATCGCCATCTGGCCCGCCAATGATAAATTGACCGGTTGGGTTCACGAATAATTCGTTTTCTTCGCACATCCAGCCTTGCGGGAGGGTTTTCACCACTACATCGCGCACCAGATCGCGGATTTCATTTTGTGAAATTTCAGGGCGATGCTGCGTAGAAACCACCACCGATGCAGCACGCACCGGCACGCCATCACGATATTCCAAGCTTACTTGGCTTTTAGCATCAGGCCCAAGCAACGGATATTTACCGCTACGTCTGCCTTCAGAAAGCGCCTGCAAAATACGGTGCGAATAATAAATCGCCGCAGGCATCAGGCTCGAAGTTTCATTGCAGGCAAAGCCAAACATAATGCCCTGATCGCCGGCACCTTCATCTTTATCCGAGCCAGAATCCACGCCCATCGCAATATCGGCCGATTGCTGGTGCACGTAGTTGGAGATTTCCAAATTTTTCCAGGCAAACCCTTCCTGATCGTAACCGATGTCGCGCACTACTGTACGGGCGGCTTCGTTCATGATTTCCGCAGTGATTTTATCGGCACCACGATATTCGCCGGCAATCACTACACGGTTGGTGGTAGCCAATGTTTCAACAGCCACACGCGCTTCACCATTTTCGCGCAGGCATGCATCGACCACGGCATCTGAAATCTGATCGCACACTTTATCGGGGTGGCCTTCAGAAACGGACTCACTGGTGAAAATATAGCTGCTACGTTGATTTGGTGCACTCACGGCGCTCTCCTTAATTAAAAGTGATGCGGCGCTTGTATTCGCTTAGTCCGGTTTTTTTAACGTGGCCGTCAAACGCCAAATGCCCACGCCCGCTTCAAAGCGGATTCTTACAGTACAGTCAAGAATGTTTTATGTTAGATTCGCCGGGTCTTCGGCCATGGCCTTGAGTAACTCGGCCACACGCTTGCGTGTCACGGGGCTTTTAATGCGGTAATACGAACGCATGATATCCATTGTTTCACGGCTTGAATAATGCTCGTGATCGAACTCTTTGCCTTCATTTTCTGCAAACCCGAACTCGGCACCACCCGGCTCATCGAAATCATCGCCGAAGCCTTCAAAGAAATAACCAACGCTTACTTTAAGAAGCTTGGCGAATTCATATAAACGGCTCGAACCCATACGGTTGATGCCGCGTTCGTATTTCTGAACTTGCTGAAACGAAACACCAATTGCCGAGCCAATGGTTTCTTGGCTCATGCCTAAAATGGTGCGGCGCAACCGCAGCCTTCGACCAACATGCACATCCACGGGATGGGCTTTACTCATAGTGTTCGCTCAACTTAGTTGTAGTTATTTTGCAATGCACCTATAGCGGGCAAATAGCATTAGCAACAGATTATTTTTGAAATTATTCCAGATTAAAATGGTTGGTTATTGTTAACCAAAAATTAATCAAAGTAATTCTGTGGGTTATTTTTAAATGCTCTCGAAAGCAGCGCTAAAATTAACAAAAAAACATAAAGCAACACCGGAGCCTGTGAATAAAATGTCTCAGGTAGCGCTTTGGGTAATGTTTGATCAATCACCCCTGTTTCATCTAGCGGAAGAGATTTCAACACGCGCCCATACGGATCTGTAACCATTGAAATACCTGTATTGGCGGCGCGCACTAACGGCAAACCTTGCTCGATCGCACGAAACCTTACCATATCGGCGTGCTGAAAAGGCCCTGGGCTATTACCAAACCAAGCGTCATTCGTTACATTCAGCAGCCACTGCGGCCGTGCAGCTTTATTTATCGCCATATCCGGAAATACGGCCTCGTAACAAATAAGCGGGCTAAACCTTCCCGTACGCGCATGGCTTAGTGTAACAGCCCCTGCACCACGGCTAAAATCGGTGGTGCCGGGAGTGATTTTGTTGAGCGGCAGAATATTACGCAGCGGTACAAATTCACCAAATGGCACCAATTGGTGCTTATCATAACTTACCGATTTACTATCAGGC
>JBILFK010000004.1:0-23822 GCA_044351685.1 Rickettsiales bacterium
CTGCTGCAAAAATTCGCGCACGCCCATCAATTCCCCTTCCGCAGAAAGGCCTGAAATAACATACGCCAAGTCGCAGCCAAATACTGCAAGCGCCACCAGCGCTGTTTTCACACCGCGCCCTTTAAACAGCGCTGAACTACTCCACGAGCCCACAGCAATCGCAATGGAAAATAGAGCGTACAAAAATGTTACCACCTGTTCGTTGCCGCCAAACACCTGTTTCGCGAAGATGGGGAATTGCGTGAGATAAACAGCGCCAAGCGCCCAGAACCACGAAATACCCAGCACCGGGTGCAACAAGGCAGGTGCACGCGCAGCACGCAGCACACGCCCGGTGGCGCGCACAATATTCCACGACATGCGCGATTGCACTACAGGCGCCTGCAACGCGGGCACTTGTAACGCGGCAATAAACCCTACCATGCTTGCAAACACCATAATTGCTGCCACCATCCATAACCCATGCGTCTGTAACACCAGCAAGCCACCCAGCAATGTGCCTGCCAGCACTGCCACAAAGGTTCCCGCTTCAACAATGGCGTTGGCCTTTAGCAACTGATCGCGTGGTAATAATTCTGGTAAGATCGCATATTTCACAGGGCCAAACACCGCTGCCTGCGTGCCAAGCAAAAACAAGCTGAACAACATTAGCCATGGGTTACCCATAAACAGGCTAAACGCTGCAATGGCACTCAGCAGGCATTCCACGGCCTTCAACTTTCGTACCAATTGGTGCTTGGCTACCCTATCGGCAATTTGTCCGGCTATCGCAGAAAAAAGAAAAAATGGCAGAATAAACACCGCGGCCGCCATGCTGATAAGTGTTTCGGCTTTCATGTCCAGCGTTTGCGAAAGCTGGAACGTAATGAACACCGCCATGGCGTTACGGTAGAAATTATCCGTGAATGCACCAAGCGCCTGCGCAATAAAAATCGGCAGAAATTGGCGAGAGCGTAAAAACGAAAAATGCGGCATATGCCGCATTAATCACGCCCTGCCACACTGTGGCAAGTAACAATTAATTTAAGTTGCTTGCCCCATCGCGTGGAGCATCAGTGCAATACGCTCTTGGCGTTGCTTTAATTCTTCGACATCGTTCTTCTGCATAATCAGATCCAGTGAAAGCTGCACGAATGCAATAAGGGTGGCAACCACCACTTCGAGTTGGCGTTTAATGCGGGTGACAATTGGGTCGGTGATTTTACGCACCGTGGCACTCGCTTCAACGGCGTTGTTACTATATTCGGTAATGGCCATATACACTTTACGCAGCGCGTTTTCGATACGCCCTTTTGCCGCAGCCTTGCGCGAAGGCTTGCCTTCAGCCAGCACTAAAAATTCTTCGCTCAGAATATCTGTCGATTCAGCAACTGCACTCACCAACGGCTCTACCAAATCAATCTGCGATTCTTTATCGGTAATCATTTCATGCTCGGTGGTCATGATCAGATCATCGGCTAAATGGTACAGCTCGGTGATTTCGTGGTAATCTTGCTCGAGTTTTTCGATGCTCTTGGTTGCCATTGCTGCCTCCGATACCTTCATATCTATGCTTATTTCAGTTTATTAGGCGCGTCCAGCGGCCGCTGCACCTTGCCGACTATCATCGACATATTGCTGCCAGCGACGTTGTGGATCTTGCCCTTGTTCTTGCGCCACGCGCGATGACCAATAGCCCGGACGCGATTGCTGCGCACCTTGGCCACCAATATTACCAATACCTGCCGGGTATGAACGCAGTACCGTAGGCTGCTGACCCAGCACCCCTGCAACACCGCCGACCACATTTTCAGTTAAGCCACGTACATGTGTACCAACCGAACGACCTGTGAACGCGCCTGAAATCCAGTTAACAGGTAACCACCAGCTGGCCGTCAATGCACTGTTCGTAAGCGTTGCAGCAGTGCCCGCAGCAAAAGCTGTACCTGCGCTGGCCAGTTTACCGCGCAGCAACCATTGTCCTGTTTCAATAAGGGTATCAAGACCACCAAGTAGTGCGGTAAGCGACGTGTTGAGAATCGGCATGTTTCCAATAAATGGAATCATACTCACATTAGCCGACCACCGGGCTAAGAAGCCATTACCTGTACTTGTTGTTTGTTCACGTGCCATAATTACACGAACCCCTTTTCCTTACTTTCACATTACCAAATTCTATAACAAGTAGGATGAAGGTTTTATGACAATTGACGGGTTTGAGTTAGCGGCCAGCCGCTTACGAACCCGTCATCCCCGCGCAGGCGGGGATCCATCGTTAATAGAGATAAAAATCCTCTTACGCCGCACCCACAGGCCGCTGCAGCAGGTTCGCAATGGTTTCAGAAACACTGGTTTGCCCGGCCAACACTGCCTGCACAGCGTGCAAAATAGGCGCCTCAACCAGCAGGTTGCGTGCCAGATGGTGTGCCGATTCGGCGGTAGCAACACCTTCCATCACCCCGGTGCGCTTCAGCGAAATTTTGGCCATATCGCCTGCCCGGCCAATAGCAAAGCCCAGCGCATAATTGCGCGAGCGCGGCGAACTACAGGTAAGCAACATATCGCCCAAGCCTGCCAAACCAAGCAGCGTGGTGTGCTTGCCGCCTTTGGCCTGCACAAGGCGGGCAATTTCGGCCATGCCACGCGTAATCACGGCGGCACGGGCATTTTCGCCAAGCCCCTGGCCATCACTCATACCGGCGGCAATCGCAATCACGTTCTTAAGCGCGCCACATAGCTGCACGCCCACAGGGTCATCTTGCGTATAGATACGGAAATAACGCCCACCCAGCATGCCCGAAAAATGCTCGGCAATATTTAAATTGGTGCTGGCGATCACGGTGGCGGTGGGTTTACCGCTTGCCGCTTCATCGGCAAAGTTGGGGCCAGAAATTACCGCCACGGGGTTTTGCGGTAAAAATAATTGCACCAGTTCGCTCATCAGCAGCACACTGCCACGCTCGATACCTTTGGTGGCTATCAGCAATGGCGTTTTGCCCGCCACCTGATCGCTCATGGGCATCAAAACGCTGCGCAGCGATTGCGCCGGCACCGAAAGCAGCAACCCATCGCAGCTTTTTAAATCGGCAAGCTGATGGGTAATGGTAATGGCAGGGTCGATAAATTGTTCGGGCAAATAAGTGGCATTCACGCGGGCTTCGGCAATCGCTTCGGCGGTGGCCTGATTGCGCGCCCACAAGGTTACTTTAGCACCTGCACGGTTGGCGAGCACGGCAAGCGCAGTGCCCCACGCCCCTGCCCCTACAACACCTAGATGTGGCTGCGAAAAACTCATGCGGCCTTGCTGATGCCGATAACGATTTTTTCGCCGTCCACTTCCTGCGTGGAAACTTTTTCGGCGCCCGAGGCATTGCCTTCGGTAATGGAAGTGGCAAGCGTTTGCTCGGCGATATATTGGCTGTGCGCCATGGCGGGCTTGAAGCCCGTTGGCAATTCTAGCAGCAATGCAATACGATCACTTACATGCAGCCCGGCATCTTTGCGCGCCTGCTGCACCATGCGCACCATATCGCGCGCCAAGCCCTCGGCTTCCAGTTCAGGGGTGATGGTGAGGTCGAGAATGACTAGAGCATCGTTAGTAGATAATGGTGCTGCATTATTCTGGAATTTTGGCTTAGGAACCAATTGAATATTATATTCCCCTGCATGCAATAATTCTCCTGCAACGGTTACCGTGCCGTCCGGAAACTTATTCCAATCACCCTTTTTAGACGCAGGGAGAATTTCTTTCATTTTACTTGGCAATCTTTTACCAAGCACCGCTGAGTTAATCTGTAAAGACATTGTCGCGTAGTCGGCTAGATACATGTCGCCCTCGCCAACTTCTTTAACATTAATTTCATCTTCGATTATTTTAGCTATGGTGCGCCCATAAAGCTGGTGCCATCTGTGAGCTACATTCATTTCTTCCACAACAATTTCAATCTTATTTAGTGGCAATCGAACACGACAATTATTCTTATTGCGGAGAGCCAAGGCAACATTGCATATATCTTGGACACGATCCATATCTGCAACGAGTTCAACATCCTCCGCAATTGCAGCTACATCCGGAAAATCTTGCAAATGCACGCTTTCGTTTTCACCATTCAGGCCGCGATAAATCGCCTCAGCGGTAAAGGGTAGCAGCGGCGCTGCGGCTTTGCACATCACATTCAGCACGGTGAACAAGGTATCGTAAGCGGCTTGTTTGCTGCCGGTTCTTTCTTCGCCCCAGAAGCGATCTTTGGAACGGCGAATATACCAGTTATTCAACACTTCGAAAAAGCCGCTGATAGATTCGCATGCGCCCGGTGTATCATAGCTATCGAGCGATGTTTTTACCTGCGCCACGGCCGCTTTGCACTTGGCTAAAATATACCGATCAAGAATATCTTCTGACGCAGTGATTTCTTTTGCCACCACACCATCGGCATTCGCATAAAGTGTGAAGAAATTATACGCATTCCAGATGGGTTTAATGTTCAGGCGCACGATATCGCGAATGAATTTACCGTCTGGGTCAACGCCCAAATCGCTGCCGCGCATCACGGGCGAGGCCAGCATCATCCAGCGTAGCGCATCGGCGCCGTAGGCATCCATCACCTCTTTTGGGTCGCGGTAATTTTTCAGGCGCTTGCTATATTTTAGCCCCGTTTCTTCATCAATCACCACGCCGTGGCAAATCACGTTTTTGAACGGCGCTTTTTCAA
The DNA here is from genome assembly GCA_044351685.1 of Rickettsiales bacterium. GTDB lineage: Bacteria > Pseudomonadota > Alphaproteobacteria > Rickettsiales > UBA3002 > JALHRI01. The sequence goes on from JBILFK010000004.1 coordinate 4,692, forward strand.
ACAGCGCTGCGCTCAACACTTGCAGCGTATAAAACCAGCCGCGCGTTTGCGCGATATATTCGGTGATAAAATCGGCGGGGAAATTTTTCTCGAACCATGCTTTATTCTCGAACGGGTAATGCACCTGCGCGTAAGGCATGCTGCCCGATTCAAACCAGCAATCGAATACATCTTCGATGCGGGTATATTCTTCGCCGTCAATCGTCAGCTTCACATTATCAATGAACGGGCGGTGAAGGTCTGCGACCTTTTGCCCACTTAATTTTTCTATCTCCTCGATAGAGCCACACACATGGATTTTACCCGAAGCCGATTTCCAAATCGGAATGGGCGTACCCCAAAAGCGGTTGCGCGAAATGCTCCAATCCGGCGCGCTTTCGATGCCTTTGCCCATTTGCCCTTCGCGCACATGGTCGGGAATCCAGTGAATGGTGTGATTATTTTCAGCCATGTTGGCTTTGATTTTCTGCACGTTCACATACCAGCTGCTCATGGCGCGATAAATCAGCGGCGTATCGGTGCGCCAGCAATGCGGGTAGTTGTGTTTATACGGCTCAGATTTCACCAGTTTGCCGTTGGCCTTCAGCCAGCGCACAATGCGCATATTGGCAAGGCCATATTTTGCTACATCTTTGGCGGAAATATGTTGTGCCTTATCTTCCTCGCTCACCGCAATATCGGCTTCTAAAATGCGCGTATCGGGCACCACGATGAGGCCTTGGAGCTTTAAATCAGGTAAATCATTGAGGTCAGAAGTAAACTGTCCCTTTTCATCAACGGGGCATACAAGAGCCCCCCATAATTGTGCTCCAGGCGAAGATTTTACGCCAGGCACAGGATATAGACTAAAGTTATTTTTCTTACCTAAGTTATAATCGTCTTCACCAAATGCTGGGGCTATATGCACAATGCCCGTACCATCACCATCAGAAACAAATTCGGCTGCCCAAACTTTAAAGCCGTTCATTTCCTTTGCAGTTTCAAAGTATGGAAAGAGTGGTTCATAAGTGAGGCCGACGAGTTCCGATGGCTCAATGTCTATGTAATTAAACTCACCTGAAGCCTTATCTTTAGAAACCAACTTCATATACGCGTTAACCGACATAATAACGTGCGTACCTTCGTAATCGAATAAGCCGTATTTGACGTCCTTACCAACAGCTAATGCTAAGTTACTTGGCAAAGTCCAAGGCGTCGTAGTCCATGCAACCATGTAGCATTCTTTTACACCACTCTGAGCAAGACGTGCAGGAATATCCTTAAGTTTAAACTTTACAAACGCAGAGAGGTCTTCGCGCTCGCGCGTTGCGTTATCGATGCGCGTTTCGAAGTTGGAAACCGGGGTTTCTGCCGCCCAGCTATAAGGCATCACGCGCATGCTCTCGTAAATCAGGCCTTTGTTCCAAAGCTCCTTGAAGGCCCAAAGGCAGCTTTCCATGAACGGGGTATCCATGGTTTTATAATCGTTGGCAAAATCTACCCAGCGGCCTTGGCGGTTCACGTAATATTCCCACTCTGCGGTGTATTTCATCACGCTGGTGCGGCAATGTTCGTTGAATTTGCCAATGCCATAATCGGTAATGGCCGCGCGGCCGCTGATGCCCAGTTCTTTTTCGGCGCCCATTTCGGCGGGCAGGCCGTGGCAATCCCAACCGAAGCGGCGCTCGACACGTTTGCCGTTCATGGTTTGGTAACGCGCGATAGTATCTTTTACATAGCCGGTAAGCAAATGCCCATAATGCGGCAGGCCGTTGGCAAAGGGTGGGCCATCGTAAAAGACAAACGCGTTATTGGCATCGCGTGCTTCCACGGATGCTTTGAACGTGCCACTGCGCTGCCAGAAGGCGAGCACCTCTTCTTCCAGCTTGGGGAAATTGGGGTTGGCTTCAACGTTGGGGTATTGTGGCTTGCTCATGGATTCTCTCTGGTTAGCGCCAGAGTTCTAGCGCAAAGCCATGCTGCGCTGCAATCAAAACTACGGCACTGTGGCGCTTATAGCGCGCGCTGGTGCGGATTGTGGCATCACGTGCATTCGGTTTTCCAGCGATATTGCACTACTGCGCCGTATCACGTAAAGGATAAGGGCTGCGGGACTGAAAAAACACTCGAACATCACAAGGCACCACATACAACCATAAGTTTAACACGCAACCCCTGTTAGCGCAACCCTAAGATGAATGACCAGCGATTATCTGTCCGCCTTACCAATTATTGGAACCTGATTCGCAAAGAACAGGTGCTGCCGGAATATAGTAAAATGAACCCTTCGGCCGTGCATGATTTATGGCCGAGTTGCTTGGTTTGCCGCATCGAGGTGACAGCAACAGGGGCCGCTCAGCAATTTACCTTTCACGCGATTGGTGATGGGCTGAAATCGATTTATAACGGCCAAATGCTCGGCAAAACTGTCAGCGCCGGGCAAAAACATTTTCAGGGTGCCGGGGTGTTAAAACAACTTCCCACGGTGCTTGCAAAGCCCGAACCGCTATTTGATGAAGGCCAGTTCGTGAACGAACGCAGCAAAGTGGTAAAATACCGTTCATGCCTGTTGCCGTTTGGCGCGGCAGATGGTAGCGCGGTAACGCATGTGCTGGCTGGGCTTAGCTGGCGTGAATTCTGATCGCATCGCGAAGTCCTTCGGGCGTTGCCCTCAGTGTACTGCGCGATGGCATAAGGCCATCGAAACCTTGAGGCGGCTCGGCGGTTTCGATGAATAAAAATAAATCGAAAAAGAAGGTACGATATGACACAGGAATATAAAACCGCCACCAAGCTAGTATCACTCGGGCGTGACCCCGTGCGCGATCAGGGTTCGGTGAACCCGCCGGTGCATCGCACTTCTACGGTGCTGTTCAAGAATTACGATGAGTTTGCCGCCTATGATCGCGGCGAAATGCAGCATCGCGGTTATGGCCGTTACGGCACCCCCACGCACGATGCGCTCGCCGATTCGCTGGCCGAACTGGAAGGCGCCGACCACGCGCTTATTTTTGCCTCGGGCCTTGCTGCGGTTACCACCAGCATGCTGGCATTTTTGGGCGCGGGCGACCATGTGCTCATTCCCGATTGCGTCTATAGCTCGACACGCAAATTCACCGATTACGAACTCCCCCGCCTCGGCATCGAAGTGACGTATTACGATCCAACGATCGGTGCAGGCATTGAAGCGTTGTTCAAACCCAACACCAAAGTGGTGTATTGCGAAAGCCCCGGCTCGCTGACGTTTGAAATGCAGGATATTCCGGCGATTGCAAACATTGCACACGCCAAAGGCGCGGTGGTGCTTTCCGATAATACCTGGGCTACCATGCTGCACCAAGATCCATTCGCACTGGGCATCGATATTTCGATTCACTCGGCCACCAAATATGTGGCCGGCCATTCCGATTTGGTGATGGGCGCGGTGATGTGCAAAAAGCAGCATTTTAAAACGCTCAAACGTATGCACCATAATTTGGGCGCCTGCGCTTCGGGCGATGCCTGCTACCTAGCTCTGCGCGGCCTGCGCACCATGGCACTGCGCTTAAACCAGCACGAAAAAAATGCGATGGAAGTAGGTGCATGGTTAGAAAAGCGCCCAGAAGTGAAACGTGTGCTGTTCCCTGCCCTGCCAAGCCACCCGCAACATGCACTTTACAAACGCGATCTACGTGGCAGCTGTGGGCTGTTTGGTGTGGAACTAGGCGTTGTGCCGCAAGCGGCACTGGCCGCCATGATCGATGGCTTGCACCATTTTGGCATTGGCTTCAGCTGGGGTGGCTATGAATCACTGATTATTGCGTATCAGCCTTCAAAAATCCGCACTGCCACGAATTGGGAAAACGATTCCACCGTGCTGCGCTTGCATATTGGGCTAGAAGATGTGGGCGATATTATTGCCGATTTGGAAGCTGGTTTTGTAAGGCTGAACGCCGCTTTAGCGAAGGCCGCGTAAGCGCCCCAGCACAGCGGTAACAATAAATATCACCACTGCTGCACTTACCATTGCAGGTGCTGGTGGCGCATCAAAATGGAATGCGGCGCTTAACCCAAGCGCTACCGAAACTGCCCCAAGCAAGCTTGCCAGCACCGCCATTTGCGCGGGTGATTTGGCTAGGTAACGCGCGCTGGCTGCCGGAATAATCAGCATTGCGGTAATCAACAGCACACCCACCACATGAATGGCCAGCGCTACCATCGCCGCCAGCATCGCCATGAATAATCGCTGTAACCATACAACCCTAACGCCGTGCAGCTGTGCCATAGCAACATCCAGCACCAGCATCACATAGCTTTTCCACAAATACCACATCACGGCGATAAGCGCGGCGGAAACACCAAGCACCAGCCAGATATCGTGCGTGGTGGTGGCCAGAATATTGCCGAACAAATAGGCCTCTAAATCGACCTGCACGTGGCTGCTCATGGCCACCAGTAAAATACCCACCGCCAGCGCCCCATGCGCAATCACACCCAACAACGTATCGGTATGCAAGCGCGCATCTTTAGATAAGCGCTGCAGTAACAACGAAGCCGCAAGCGTGATACTAAAAATCGCCAGCGGCATCGGCACCGATTGCAACATCAGCGAGGTTGCCACGCCAAGCAATGCCGCATGCGCCATGGCATCACCAAAATAAGCCATGCGACGCCACACCACCATCACGCCCAGCGGGCCAATGGCCAGCGCCAACGCCATACCCACAATCAGCGGTTTCAGAAAAAACTCATCCATGCGTGCAGCCTTCGTGGTGGGTATGCGCATCGAGCGGCACGACGTCGCCGTGCAAATCATGCGCGTGCGTATGGTGATGCTGATAAAGCGCTAACTGCGATGCCAGCGCATCGCCAAACAACTGCCGGAAAGCCGGCGCATTACCCACGGCCTTCGGCGCACCTTCGCAGCAGATATGTCGGTTCAGACAAATCACCCGGTGGGTCGATGCCATGACCACATGCAGATCATGCGATACCATTAACACCGCGCAGCCATGCAGTTCTGGCATGCGCGCGATATGCTGATAAAATTCGTTCTGGCCATTCACATCGATGCCTTGCGTGGGTTCATCCAGCACCAGCAAGTTCGGGCGGTTAAGTAATGCGCGAGCCAGCAGCACCCGGCGCAATTCGCCACCTGAAAGTGTTGCAAGCTGCTGCGACATCAGCGCAGCAATTTCGAGTGATGCCAGCAGTGGCGCGGGTACACCCGATTTCGGTTCAAATAACTCTAGAAATCCCGCAACTGTTATCGGCATGGTGGTGGGCGGCTGAAATTGCTGTGGCATATAGCCAATGCGCAAATCGGCATGCCGCGTGAGGGTTCCGCTATCGGGCGCTTCAAGACCAAGCAAACATTTCAGCAACGTGGTTTTACCCGCACCGTTTGGGCCAATCAGCGTGACAATCTCGTTGGGCATGATGCGCATGCTCACGGCGTCCAGCACTGCGGTGCCATGGAAGCGCTTGCTGATTGCGTGTGCTTCAAGTAAGGGGCTTATACTCATATTAAGGAATTTCACCATGCATCATACTATTCGCCTGATAGCCTGTATTGCTGCCCTTTGGCAAGCGCTATACCCTCTGCACGCGCTGGCTGGCACAGTGGCACCCAACATTGTGGTCAGCACCGACGTGCTCAAACCACTGATTGATGGCATTACGCAAGGTATTCGCCCTTCGCAAGCCTTGTTTGGCAAAGGCCAAAGCCCACATTCGGCGCAGCTAAAACCATCGCAGACTGCCCTGCTTGAGCAAGCAGATATTATTATTGTACCTGACCGCGCACTCACACCCGCTCTCGAATTTTGGAGTAAAAAACTGGAAAAGCGCGGCGGCATCGTGATTGAACTTACCCAATTCGATGAAGCCTCCCCACTTCCTTACCGTAAACATAATCCGCTACTGGCTGCCGAGAGTTTGCGCGCAGAAAATCACCACCAGCACCATAAAAAATCTCATAAAAAAGAATCTACGCATCACGATCACGACCATGATCATCACAGCGAAGGCACCGATCCGCATCTCTGGCTTGATCCACTACGCATGGCGAACCTGATGTTGCCGATTGCCAAACGGATTGCCGAATATAGCCCAGAACATGAGGCACAATTAACCGCAAACGCACAACAAATGGCGTTGCATTTGCGTGGCACACTAATGCCGGAATTGCAGCGCATTATTGCTGCTGCTCGCCCCATCAAACCTGCTGCCAATGTCATTCCGTTTATTACGGCGCACGATGCCTACCAGTATTTCGGAGAACGCTTCGAGCTTAGTGCTGTAGGGTTTGTGACACAGCACCCGGAAGCCTATCAGGGCGCAAAAACCATCCACGATGTAATGGAACGTTTAGATGCAGTCCGTATTCGGTGTATTATCGCTGAAACCCCCACCAGCATGATTACCAAAATGGCCACACTCGCGCATGGGCAGGTGGTGACACTGAATCCCGAACGGCTTTACAGTAGCGACGAAGTGCCCCCACACGGATGGCTTCGTAACGACTATGACCGCTTTATGCTGGCGCAGGTGAATGCGTTTGCGGGATGCCTGAAACAATAGCGAGCTAACGCAAAAAATCGCGCAGCGCTTCAAAACGTGGCGATTCTTTGAACCTATCCCAGAACTGTGCGTGGTCGCCAATCAGCGTAATGCCAAACGCCACCGAAATCGCTAGCGCCATGGCCATGCACACCATAACACCCAGCAGAAAAAATAGTGAGGAAGCAATCGTGGGCACCATGCTTAAATAATATAGCCCCATATGGAAGCCAATCGACCCGGAAATAAGCACGCTTAATAGCGTGATTTTAAAACGCACCAAGCCGCATGAAATACCAAAACACAGCACGCCAGCCAATAGAAATTGCATCATCGCGGGCTGCTGTGCAGCCAGTAATGCACCGGCGCCCGCGAGTGTCATTGCCACACAGGCCAGTGGCACAAGCAACAATCCTTCGCGCGGTAATAAGGCAGCAGCAACGCCAAGCATGAAAAATAACAGTAAGTGCCAACCGCTGCCAATGGGTGCAACAAACCCCGCACTCAAACCCGCGCTGGCTGTGCCCGAAGATTGCACCAACAAAAACGGTAGCGCGCACATGAAAAACACGGCTATAATAAACAATACAAAACGGCGTTGATGCATCGCATGCACTCTCAGATATATCGCGCCATCATAAGCGATGCGTCATGAAAATTCTATTGCAATATCATAGGTTATCCATAGCCATCATTGCGGCACTTACATTCACACCGATGGCGGCATGGGCTGAAAAACCCTCCAACGAAGGTATCACTGTTATCGCCGATAGCAGTGTGATGAAGCCTCTGCGCGCACTGGCGCAACACTACACGCGCGAACACGGAATTGGAATTACACTGATTGCCGATACCTCGCATGATGCGGTGGAAGAATTAAGTGGTGGGCTTGCCGCAGATCTGGTGGTCACTGGGCACAAACGCACCTACACCGCCCTTGATCAAATGGGCCTAACCGATCGCTTTGCATCGCGCTTTCTGGTGGGCGACCCCATAGCGCTAGTGGGCATGAAATCACCGGCATTGCTTGGCAACGTTTCAGAAAAAGGCCTGAAACAACGATTGCTGGCCAGCAGCACAGTGCCTGTATGTGCCGTGCTGGATGCACGTTATTTCCCTGAAATGCAGACGGTGAAATCGATTATCGCAACCAGTAATCTGGACCCAGAGCCCACCATAAAACTGGTGGCCACACGCGATGCACTGAAAGAAGCGCTAGCCGCACCCAATAGCTTTTCCGCCATGCCGCTTAGCGCGCTTGCACAATTCCCTGATCTAGAAATCATTGCCGTACTGCAAGAGCCCTCGCAACGTATTCGCGTGCGCGGCGAAGTGCTTGCTGGAACGCGTATGCAAGCTTCTCGCACCCTGCTTAGCTATTTAGCAAGCGGCGAGGCCATGAGTATCTGGAGCAGTTACGGGTTCGTGGCCGATGAATAATCGGCACTATCAAGTGGCCAGCGCGCGCGCGGCTCGGTTGCCAGAGAATCGGTAAGGCCCAGTCGCAAACGTTCCATCCCTGCCCAGGCGATCATCACCCCATTATCGGTGCATAATGCGGGTGGTGCGGCCAGCATTTGCATGCCATGTGCGGCGGCCACTTCTTGCAATACACCACGAATACGCTGGTTTGCGGCCACACCGCCCGCCACCACCAGCTGCGCAATGCCGGTTGCTTTTTTGCAGGCGCGCAGCATGCGATCACGGACCGTATCGGCCACCGCTTCCTGAAACGAGGCGGCAATATCGGCGCGCAGTGTTTCACTGATACCACCTGGTGCTTCCATTATGGCAAGGCGCACCGCAGTTTTAAGGCCAGAAAATGAAAAATCGCACCCTTCGCGCCCCATCATTGGGCGGGGGAATGCGTAGGCCTGCGCATTTCCGCGCGTGGCATAGGCTTCAATCGCCGGGCCTCCCGGATAATCGAGCCCAAGCATTTTCGCGCATTTATCGAAGGCTTCACCCAGCGCATCATCGCGCGTTTGGCCTAGCAACTGATAGTTGCCCACGCCGTGCACGCATAAAATCTGGCAATGCCCGCCAGATACAAGCAACAACAAAAACGGAAATGTCACCTCGGCTGATTGCCGCACCATCAGTGCATGTGCCTCCAGGTGATTCACCGCGATAAAGGGTTTGTTAAGCGCAAATGCCAGTGATTTCCCCAGCATCGTGCCAACAATCACGCCGCCAATCAGCCCCGGTCCGGTAGTTGCCGCCACAGCATTCACGTCGTTTAGCGAATACTTCGCATCACTCAGCACTTTTGCCAGCAACGTATCAATCGCGGCCAAATGCGCCCTTGCTGCAATCTCTGGCACCACGCCACCATACGCCAAATGCTCACGCTGGCTTTGCAGCGCATGCGCAAGAATTTCGCCATCTTCGCGCACCAACGCAATCGCCGTTTCGTCGCAGCTCGATTCTATCCCCAGCACAATGCGCAATTTTTCTTCTCTCCTCATGCAGAAAGGGCTAAGCTATTCCCCATGATTTCGCAACTACGCATTGGTACCCGCGCCAGCCCGCTTGCACTTGTACAGGCCGAGCGTGTGGCCGCACTGTTTCGTGCGCACTACCCTGCCTGCGAAATACAGATGCTGCGCATGACCACCGCAGGCGACCGTGAATTACAAAAAGACCTAAGCCACTGGGGATTTAAGGGCCTGTTCACTAAAGAACTGGAAGATGCGCTGCTGGCAGGCGATATCGATATCGCCGTGCATTCGATGAAAGATATGCCAAGCATTCTGCCCAAAGGCCTGATGATTGGCGCCGTGCTGGCGCGCGACGATGTACGCGATGGCTGGGTAAGCGCGCATTATCCTTCTATCCATGCATTACCTGAAGGTGCAATCGTGGGCTGCTCGTCGGTGCGGCGGGCGGCACAACTGCGCTATATGCGCCCCGATGTGCAAATTGTGCCGCTGCGCGGCAATGTGCAAACACGCCTGCGTAAGCTTTCAGAAGGTGCGGCGGCTGCAACGTTTCTCGCCTGCGCCGGATTAGATAGATTAAATATGGCAGAACATATCGCCGAACGTATTGCACCAGAAGTGATGTTGCCAGCCGTTGCACAAGCCGCCATTGCAGTGGAATGCCGCGCCGATAACCCTACGCTGCGCGAGGCGCTTGCCCTGCTAAATGATGCCGCAACCGCCACTTGCACCACCGCTGAACGCAGCATGCTAGCGGTGCTTGATGGTTCGTGCCGCACACCGATTGCAGGCTATGCAACGCTTGCCGCCGATGGCGCAATCACGCTGCGCGGCGAGTTACTGATGCCCGATGGCAGCGCGCGCATTACCCATAGCGTGCATGGCCGCGATGCGGTGGCATTAGGCAACGAAGTCGGCGAATATCTTAAAGCCCATGCGCAACCTGGAATGCTGGCAGAGAGTTAACCTATGCAGCTTCCCACAATTTGGGTTAGTCGCCCGCAACCACATGCAGGGCATTTCGCCGCCGCACTTTCACTGCGCGGTATTCCGGCGATTATTGCGCCGGTGATGGAAATGATTGCGTTACCGCTTACGAACCTCCCGCTCATGCCCGATGCGATTGCCATCACCAGTGGGCATAGCGTGCATGCGTTACACTCGTTGCCGGAAAGTTGGCGCAGCATTCCGGTGTATACGGTAGGCGCGCGCACCGCTGCCGCTATCCATGCTGCCGGTTACCGCGCCCTGCATGCGCCTGTTGAGGGGGCGGCTGCCATGCTTGCGCGCCTGCGCGAATCACTGCCGAAAGCGTCGCACGTGTTATATCTGCACGGCGATGTCACGCATATGAACTTACCTGAAAAGCTCGAGGCGTATGGCTATCATTGCCAATCGCTCGAAGTGTATCGTGCGCTAGCTATCGAAAAACCAGCCGCCGCCCTGGTACAGGCGCTCGAGCAACAACGCGTGGTGGCGCTTACCTGTTTTTCTGCACGCAGCGTTACGCTTGCCTACAACCAGCTGCTACAAGCAGGGTTGCAAAACAACATCGCTAAATTACATGCGCTTTGCCTAAGTGCCGCGATTGCCGAGGCTGCCAACGCATGTGGGTTCGCGCATACGCGCACTGCCGAACATGCCCACGACGATGCCATGCTTGCTCTTGCCGAAAACGCCATTCGTGCTATGGCTTAAGCATGCGCATAACACTTGCAACCTGCCTGATATCCATCGCGTTTGCTTTTACAGCACATGCGAATGATGCTGCATCTGCACCCGCATCCAACCCCGCCATAGAGCATATTGAGCTATTACAATTATGGCTCACTGCGCGCCAACAATTTACAAGTGGCACGCCTTACAAAAAAGCATGGGATGCGCTTGCAAAAATTTTCCCGGAAGAAATTACAGCCATGCCGGCCTGGAAATCACTGGCGAAACATGCAGCAACCCCGCCTGCATCGCGCAAAGCGTTGGCGGCTGAACTTTTAGCCATGCTCGAAGAACCAGCAGCACCCACCATCGATGCTGAAGATCAAACTATCACCGAACGCATGCGAACCCAGCTTGCAAAACATTTGCGCGTTATTTCTGCCGCCGAACATGCCGAGCAGGAATTATATGCCGCACTGCGCGCCCATGCAAAGCAAGGCGAACTGATGGCCGCAGCACGCCTGATTGAACAGCAGGCAAGGCGCGCCGATCTGCGTGATTGGAAAGCACGCTACGAGTGCCGCCTGCGCGATAGCAAACGTATGGCACGCATTGAAGAAGCATTGCGCATCTATGCACCCTCACCTCCCACCACGGATGCTGAATAATGCCGCGTTTAATTATTTTTCTGCTGCTACTAGTACCGCTGACGCAAATTGGCCTGTGGTTTGCGCAGCATCCCGGCGTGTTTCAGATGAACTGGCTGGGCTACCATATCGAAATCAGCATGTCACTGCTGGCGCTTATCGTTTCGGTGTTTGCTATTTTGTGTTTATTTTTTGGGATGAGTTTTTGGTGGCTGATGGGTTGGCCCGCGCGCCGCGCCCTGAAGCGCCGCGCAAACCGCGCCGATGAAGGCCTGCAATTGATAACGCATGCGCTGATTGCTGCCGGGCAAAACAACTATGATCAGGCACATAAAGCGCTGCAACGTGCTGGGAATATATTGCCACATTCGCCAATTACCCACCTGATTGGCGCGCAAATAAGCGCGCATCATAGCAAACCACTACACACGCGCGATCATTTGTTGGCGCTTACCAAACATGCAAGCACCGCTAAACTGGCACTGCAGCAATCGCTGCGCGATGCCATGGCACGCCACGATACACCGGAAACCACCCGCCTGCTTGCCGAAGCTATGCGCCTTTATCCGCGTGAACGCTTTGTGATGGAGGCACGCGTGCGCGCCAGTATCGCAACTGATGATGTGGCATCACTCATCCGCGACTTAGAACGCATCACCCTGCGCCCGGTGTATCCCTCCGCGCAGCGGCACCATTTGCTTAGCGAACTTTATTTTCAACGCTTTCAGGATGTGCAGGCTCTACGCCACGACCCATGCTTTGTGCCCGCTGCCTGCCGCCTCGCTATCACCCGCGCCGGACAAGGCAAATACAGCACCGCCATCGCCTTGCTGCGGCGCTGCTGGAAACGAGCGCCCGCTACCCCCATTATCGATGCATTGCTGGAAGTAACAGTCACATTACCACCAAAAACCCAGCAACGCATTGCCAAGCGCTTTGCGCGCATGGCTGGCGGGCGGGCGGAATCGGAAGATATACAGGCACGGTTTGCCTTACGCCTCGAACAGCTGGATGACGCGCTAACACACGCCAAACGCGCGATGGAAAAAAGCGCCACCCGCGAACGCTTTACCCGCATTGCGGAAATTGTTGCCAAACGCGATGGCGCTGAAGCCGCAAATTTATGGTTAAAAGAAGCCCTGCAGGCAAGCCACCATGAAGGTTGGTTCTGTGAGGCCTGCGGCACGCAGCACAGTGAATGGAAATTGCTCTGCAATCACTGCGATGCCATCGATACGATCCAGTGGAAAGCCAGCAATGCCCCTGCTTCAGAAATCGTGACAGGGTAGCGTTACTTCCCTACATCGACACCGGGTACATAGCCCGATTCGTTACAGGGGAATGGGCTATCGCCCGTGCATTTACCCGTTTGTGTGACAGGTGGCGGCAAAATTCCGTTTTGTTCAATGGCCATATCGTTTGCTAATGGGCGCGGCAAATCTGTTACCGGAGCGGTGAGCACAGAATCTGTGGGTGCAGCAGCGGCATAGAGTGGCGAAATTTCTGTGATACTATTACCCGCCAGAATCCGCCCGGGCACCCCTTCCTGTGCACCGACCAGCGGCGATTTTATATCACTTTGTGGTGCATCGTAGCACACAATATCACTAATAAATTGGTAGCAGTAACGCAGCGATGCCTGCGGGTATGGGTTGGCCTGCGGCCGGTAAAATTTGAGTTCGTTATAGGCAATTTGTGTGTTGGTGCGCAGCTTGTTAATGCTGGTGGCGCTATAGCGCATGCCTTCGCCCACGGGGCCGCAGGCAACAAGCAGCGAAAGAACTGGCAGAATACACAAACGCATGATCTCTCCATCGTTATTCTGTCGGATACGGAATAACATAGATGTTATAGCATGTTATGTTTAGCAAATCATGTGCCAAGCACGGGCTAGCCTGTCACCGGGAAAGGCTATTTTATTTTAAGCGCCTGTTTTACCTGCTGTAATCCCTCTTTAAAGGTGGGGTATTTCAGTGCATAGCCAAGCTTTTCTTTCATTTTTGCATTCGAAACCTTGCGCGAAGCGGCATAAAATGAACGCGCCATCACCGAAAGCCGTGCGGCTTCAATCGAAAGCATCACTGGCGGCATCACATCCAGCAATTCGCAGGCATAGGTTACCGGCTCGTGTGCGGCGCTAGGTAAATCATCGGCCAGATTATAAATTTCGCCGGGGGTTGGCTTCTGCATGCTCGCCCACAATGCTCCTGCGATATCTTCAACATGAATACGCGAGAAGAACTGATTAGGTTTATCAATGCGCTGCGCTTGGCGCGCGCGCACCTGATCAATCGCACTGCGCCCTGCACCATAAATGCCGGAAATGCGGAAAATATGCGCCGGCACGAAGAAATCTTTTTTAAGAGATAGCCACTCTTTTTCTTCCTTCACGCGAATCGCGCTACGCGGCTCGGGTGGGTTGACTGGGGTGGTTTCATCGACCCAACCACCCTGATGGTCGCCGTACACACCCGTAGTGGAAAGATAACCGAGCCACACCAGTTTCGGGTGATCGCGGATAATTTCGTGGAAGTCATCCCACACGCGGGGGCCGGAAAGCTCGGGCGGCACACTCACCAGAATATGCGTGGCGTTGAGCGCGGCTTGCATTAAATCTCGGTTTGCCTTGCCCACATTATATGGGAAGGTTTTTACATCATGTGCCTGAATGCCACCCTTGCGGCTGGTGCCGTACACCTGCCAACCCGCTGCTTTTGCAAGCGCGGCAACATGTGCGGCGCTATAGCCATATCCAATACAAAACAATGCGTTCATGCGGCTTGGCTAAAGCAAAATCGTGTGTGTGTGAAGAAAAAAATAAGGAAGGATGAATAGGTTTAGCGTGCGAGCCCGCCGCCCATGGAGCGGCGTGATTCTTCGTAGCCTACCCAGCTTTGGGCGGCCAATTCGTTGCGTTGAGCGCGGCGCTTGATTTTTTCGCCGGCAACGCCAGCAACCACGGTGCCTGTTACCAGTGCAGCGCCAGCCACTGCACCCCATTTACCGGCGCGCAATATACCACTGTTGGTTTTCGCCGTTTTAGCTGCAGCTTGTGCAGCAGTATCAGCAGTATTTTTCGCTGCTGCAGCAACCGCTTTATCGGCACCTTTCAGTGCCTCATTAATGGTTGTTTTTTGGCTCTCAAGCGCTGTTTTGCCAGCTTGCCATGCACTTCCTAACGTCCCATCTTTAGCTTTCAAGGCTTCTCTTGCTGCGCTCCATGCCTCACGGTAACCACCCGCAGGCGCTTTGCCCACATAGTGAGCGGCCACCAAGCCGCCTGCAATAGCGCCACCTGTGCCATAATAAGGTGTCTGTTGATCTTTCTCAACTTCACCACGCGACCATGCTTCACTGTAAGGATTAGCCATAGTCACATTCTAGCAAATAACAGCGCGCTGTGTGTGACAGTTCCGTGAAAATTAGCTGTTCAGCTTGGCTTTCAGCAAACCGTTCAGCATGGCGGGGTTGGCTTTACCGCCGGTGACCTTCATCACCTGCCCAACAAAGAAGCCGAAAAGCTTATCTTTGCCAGACTTGTACTCGGCCACTTTATCGCCGTTAGCGGCAATCACGTCATCAATCGCTTTTTCAATGGCGCCCGTATCAGTAACCTGCACGAGGCCTTCTTCTTCGACGATTTGTTTGGCGGGTTTACCGCTTTCAAACATTTTATCGAACACGGTTTTAGCGATTTTGCCACTGATGGTATTATCTTCGATCAGCGCCAGCAGGCCAGAAAGCTGGGCGGTAGAAATCGGTGAATCGGCAATTTCAATGCCCAGTTTATTTAGGCGGCCAAATAGCTCGGCGGTAATCCAGTTGCTCGCCAGTTTGGGGTCGTGGTGTTTCACCACTACCTCGAAATAGTCGGCAGTTTCTTTTTCGGCCACAATCACGCTGGCATCATACGGGCTTAAGCCCATGTCGCTGATGTAGCGCTGCTTTTTCTGATCGGGCAATTCGGGCAGGGTTTTGCGGATTGCTTCGATAAACTCCTCGGTTAAAATCAGCGGCAATAAATCTGGGTCGGGGAAATAGCGGTAATCATGCGCATCTTCTTTGGTGCGCATAGTGCGGGTTTCGCCAGTAGTCGAATCAAACAACCGCGTTTCCTGACGAATCGTGCCACCAGATTCTAAAATTTCCACCTGACGCTGCGCTTCGAACTCGATCGCTTTGGTGAGGAATTTGATGGAGTTGACGTTTTTGATTTCGCAGCGCGTGCCAAATTCAGCCACGCCCACGCGGCGCACCGATACGTTGGCATCGCAGCGCAAATTGCCTTTATCCATATCGCCATCGCACGTGCCCAGATACAGCAGAATGCTACGCAGTTTTTTTACATACGCCGCGGCTTCTTCGGGTGTGCGCATATCCGGTTCGCTCACAATTTCCATCAGCGCCACACCGGCGCGGTTCAAATCGATGAAGCTGTATTTGGGTGAATGTTCGTGCAGCGATTTACCGGCATCTTGTTCAAGGTGCAGGCGTGTGACACCTATGTCGCGGCTGGTGCCATCTTTTAGATCGATGGTGAGAATGCCCTTGCCCACAATCGGGTCAAGATATTGCGAAATTTGGTAGCCTTGCGGCAGATCGGCATAGAAATAATTTTTACGATCAAACACGCTGGTGCGGTTGATCACTGCATTGATACCAAGCCCTGTGCGCACTGCCTGCTCGATGCATTTAGCATTAATCACCGGCAGCATGCCGGGCATCGCCGCATCGACGAGCGAAACATTCTGGTTTGGTTCCGAACCAAATTCCACCGGCGCACCGGAAAAGAGTTTTGAATCGCTGGTAATTTGTGCGTGCACTTCCAGCCCGATGACTAGTTCCCAATCGCCCGTATTACCTTTGATGATATAGCCAGCCATTACGCGACTCCTTTGTGAGCATTCGCTCTACGCTTCACGCAACCGCTCATTACGCAATCTCCTGCGGGAGTGCGCTGAAACCAGCCGCCTGCTCTACCACATGCGCCACCTTAAACAGGGTTTCTTCATCGAACATGCGGCCAATCAGCTGCAAGCCAAGTGGCAAACCCGTGGCCGAAAGGCCGGTGGGCACTGCAATCGCTGGCAGGCCAGCAAGTGAGGTGGGTACGGTGAATACATCATTCAAGAACATGGCAATCGGGTCGTCCTGCTTCTCGCCAATCGCGAAGGCATCGGATGGTGCGGTGGGTGTTAAAATCACATCGCATTTTTCAAATGCCTTGGCAAAATCTTGTGCGATAAGCGCACGCACGCGCTGGGCTTTTTTATAATAGGCATCGTAATACCCAGCCGAAAGCACATAGGTGCCGATCAGAATGCGGCGCTTTACTTCGGCACCGAAACCAGCGGATCGGGTTTTTTCATACATCGCATCAAGCGAATCGCCATCATCCAGCACGCGCAAACCATAACGCACGCCATCGTAACGCGCGAGGTTGGAAGAACATTCAGCAGGCGCAATAATGTAATAGGTGGGCAGTGCGTAATGCGTGTGCGGCAGTGAAACCGAAACAATTTCCGCCCCTGCATCTTTCAGCATGGCTTCGCCTTTTTTCCATTCGGCGAGAATATCTTCGCGCATGCCATCCATTTTATATTCCTGCGGAATGCCAACTTTTAAGCCCTTCACGCCCTGCCCCAGCACTGCTTCAAAATTCGGCACCGCTAGTTTGGCGGAGGTAGAATCCTTGGCATCGTGCCCACTCATAACGCCGAGTGTAATGGCGGCATCGCGCACCGTACGTGTCATCGGGCCCGCCTGATCAAGCGAGCTGGCAAACGCCACAATGCCCCAGCGCGAGCAGCGGCCATAGGTGGGTTTAATACCCACAATACCGGTGAATGCCGCAGGCTGACGAATCGAGCCGCCAGTATCGGTACCGGTAGCCATCATCGCGAGGCGCGCCGAAACCGCCGCTGCCGAACCGCCGGATGACCCGCCAGGCACTAATTGTTTTTCCGGCGCATCGTTGCGCTTCCACGGGCTGATGCAGTTACCGTAGGCGCTGGTGATGTTGGCTGAGCCCATGGCAAATTCATCCATGTTCAATTTGCCCAGCATCACTGCGCCGGCATCAAACAGATTCTGCGTCACGGTGGATTCATAGACCGGCTTAAAATCCTTCAGGATATTCGAGGCCGCCTGCGAGTTTACGCCTTTGGTGCAAAACAAATCTTTGATACCCACGGGAATCCCGGTGAGGGCTTTTTGCTCGCCTTTAGCAAGCGCGGCATCGGCGCTTGCGGCTTGCGCCAGCGTTATCTCATCGCAGCGATGCACATAGGCATTCAGTTTCGGGTTCACCGCATCAATGGCGGCTAAATGCGCTTTGGCGAGTTCGGTGGCGCTGAATGTTTTGGCGGCCAGCCCATCGCGTGCTTCGGCAATTGTGAGATGCGTGAGTTTGCTCATAGGCTATTCAATCACCTTCGGCACAGCAAAACAGCCATATTGCGCGCCCGTGGCATTTGCCAACACATCGGCCTGCTTGTTGCCATCATTCACCACATCATCGCGCCAGGGCAAGGCCTGCTGCGATACGCTGGCAAGCGCCTCAATGCCATCGGTGTTCACGGTTTGCAGCTGCTCGATCCATTTCAGAATCGAGTTTATTTCATTCGCACAATGCGGCAGCTCGGCATCACTCAGGCGAAGCCGGGCGAGTTTTGCAATATGCTTTACTTGATCATTGCTCAGGGTCATGGGCGCTTCTTGTAAACGGGTTTGACCTAAGAATGCAAGTGCCTCTATAGTGCGGCATGCAATCTCCCTCATATTTTCAAGCAATTGCGCCATTTGCAGCCACACTTCCACTTCGGGGAAGGCTCATGGGGCTTGATTTAGGCACCGAAACCATCGGTATCGCCGTCAGCGACGATACGCGCCTGATTGCCAGCGGCCAAATGACCCTGCAACGCCGCAAGCTTGGTGCCGATTTAGAGTCAATTGCCGCCATGATAGAGGGCCAGCCCATTTGCGGCTTTGTGCTTGGCTACCCCATGAATATGGACGGCACGCTCGGCCCGCGCGCCCAGGCTACCCGCCAATTCGCCCGCGACCTGTTTGAAGCGTTCGATGTACCCGTGCTGTTATGGGATGAACGCCTATCCACCGCCGCCGTGCAGCGCATGATGATTGATGAAGCCGATATGAGCCGCAAACGCCGCGCCGAAGTTGTCGATAAACTGGCGGCAAGCTATATGCTGCAAGGCGCGCTCGATGCGATTGCCATGCATAAAGAAAACCATTGATTGCCTTTTGTGAACACTGCTACGCTCGCGTACGCGTATGACAGACACCACATCCATCACCATAATTACCATCATTCTCGGTTCGGGACTGCTGGGGTTTATTCTCGGCAGCATTCCGTTTGGGGTGGTGCTGGCGCGCGCGTATGGCCTGCCCGACCCGCGAAGTTTTGGTTCCGGCAATATTGGCGCCACCAATATGCTACGCACGGGCCGCAAAGATATCGCCGCCTACACATTGCTGCTCGATGCCGTGAAAGCCGCAACTGCCGTGCTGCTGGCGCGCTTACTATTTGATATGGGCGGCATTGTCGCCTTGTTTGGTGCGGTGCTTGGGCATGTCTATTCGCCGTGGTTGAATTTCAAAGGCGGTAAAGGCGTTGCCTGTGCCATGGGCGGCCTGCTTGCGGTGAATTTCTGGGCAGGCTTACTGGCCTGCGCATTATGGCTTATCACATTTTTTGGCGCACGCATTTCATCGTTATCGGCGTTAGTATCGCTTATTTTTGCGCCATTTTTTGTATGGTGGCTGATGAGCGCCATGGAAGGCGGCATCATGATGCTGATTAGCGCGCTGGTTTTTTATCGTCATAAAGCCAATATCACGCGCTTAAT
>JBILFK010000191.1:0-2663 GCA_044351685.1 Rickettsiales bacterium
TCTGTATCAAAAAACCCCGGTCATTGGCAGCATGGGGCGCTTTGTGCGCAAAAAAGCCTTCGATGTCTATCTCGAAGCCATCGCTATTCTCAATGCGCGTGGCGTGCATTTTAAAGCCGTACTCGGCGGCACCGGCGAAGAAGAAGCGGCGCTGCGCGCCCTTGCCGAAGCACGGCACTTGCACCACACCGTCGAGTTCACCGGCTGGGTCGAAGATAAACGCGCCTTCTTCGAGAATATCGATTTCTTCGTGCTGCCCTCGCACCATGAACCGTTCGGCATCGTGCTCATTGAAGCCATGGCCTACGGCCTTCCTTGCATCACCACCGATGCCGAAGGCCCCAGCGAAATTGTGCATGCCGGTGTCGATGCATTGCTGGTGCCGCGTAACGACCCTGAAAAACTGGCCGATGCCATGCAGCGCCTGATCGAAGATCACGCCTACGCCGCCGAGCTTGCCACCGCCGGGCTAGCGCTAGTAAACACCCATTATTCCATGGAAGCCATGGCGCGTCGCCTGCGCGAAGCGATCGAAGCGCTTACGCAATCACAGCTCAACATTGCGGCATAAAAAATCTGCACTACATAAGGTGCTATGGAAATCACTTCACGCAGCCTAGTTACCGTGCACGGCGCCGATGCCGAGAGTTTTTTGCAGGGTCTTATCACCAATGATATCGCACGCCTGAAAAGCGAGCCGGCCATATTTACCGCCATGCTTTCGCCGCAGGGCAAATGGCAGCACGATTTTTTTATCTTCAAACACCAAGATGCCTATTACCTCGACCACGCAAGCGCCCACAGCGAAGCGCTGCTGAAAAAACTGAAACTCTATCGTTTGCGCAGCCGCGTAGAAATAGCATTACAGCCCGATATGCACCTCAGCCTATCCGACACCGATGATGCGTTCTTTGCCTTCGCCGATCCTCGGCACGCGCAGTTGCCTTTACGCCGCTGGGGTGCATCCCAGAATATGGCAGTCGATTACCACACCCAACGTGTGGCGCTCGGCATTCCCGAAGGCGGCATCGATATTACCGAAAACGAAACCGCACTCGATGCGGGATATGATTTGCTGAATGCCGTCAGCTTCAGCAAAGGCTGCTATGTCGGGCAAGAAATTACCGCGCGCATGCATTACAAATCGATCGCGCGCAAAGGCTTCTTTCAGGTGCAGGGTTCGCAACCATTGCCGGCAGCTGGTAGCTCAATAATGTATGCAGGTAAAACCATTGCCGAACTGCGCAGTGTGGCGGGCACTGTGGGCATTGCTTACGGCCGCCTCGAAGATGTCGCGCCAGCACTTACCGGGGAAAATGCTACATGCGGGGGGCTCGCGGTGGCGTTATGCACACCCGCCTGGCAGCATGAAAAATGGCAGAAATTTATAGCGACCACCCACAGCAGCGATGGAGCAACGGGCAGTGTATAAGTCAAGCGCCCTTTATGATTGCTGCAGTTGCAAAATCTGTATAACATTTTAACTAAGTTAATACTTTCTTTACACTCCCCGCATAAGGTGAAGAGACATGCCAAAAACCTTTCTCGATAGAATGAAACACATGATGCTCACCTCCAAACAAACCTCTGAAATCACCACCAGCACTTCCGAGCATATCGTGCTCAACACCAAGCAACCGCTAGCCCCACACATCTTGAATGCCACTGCCGAGCAGGGCTTTCTTACGGGGCAGTTATTGGTGGCCACCCCGGTAATTACCACGGGCTGCTTCCATAAATCGGTGGTGTATATTTTTGCGCATTCCGCCGAAGGCGCGATGGGCGTGATTATCAACCAGCCGCTCGATCTGGTGAATTTCGCCACGCTGGTGGAAGGCCTGAACCTGCCTGAAAATGCGGTAAACAAAGAAATTCCGGTGTATTACGGTGGGCCGGTCGATCGTGCGCGTGGGTTTGTCATGCACACCTCTGATTACCACAAAGAACACACCATCCACGCCGGCGGCGATATTTCCGTTACCGCCTCGGCCATGATCCTCGACGATATTATGCTGGGCAAAGGCCCACGCAAATCGGCGCTTATCGTGGGCTACTCGGGCTGGTCGGCTGGCCAGTTGGAACAGGAAATCGAGCAAAATAACTGGATTAACGTGCCCGCCAGCGCCGAACTAGTGTTCGATACCGACAACGAATTCAAGTGGATCAGCTCCAGCAAATCGCTTGGTATCGATATGAACTTCTTTTCCACCACCGTCGGGCACGCTTAAGCCTTACTTGCCCTTGTGTTAGCGTTTCCCCCGGCCGCTTAGTTTTTGTGGTTTAACCTGCAATTCGTCTTGCACTGCAGCGCGGTGGCGGTTAATGTTCGCGCCCTATGCAGCCGCGCGTCTTTGCATTCCAAGATATTATTCTCACGCTCCAGAATTTCTGGGCGCAGCATGGCTGTATGATTTTACAACCCTACGATATGGAAGTGGGCGCCGGCACCTTCCACCCCGCCACCACACTGCGGGCACTGGGCGATAAACCGTGGAACTGCGCCTATGTGCAGCCTTCGCGCCGCCCAAAAGATGGCCGCTACGGCGAAAACCCCAACCGTCTGCAACATTATTACCAGTTTCAGGTCATCCTGAAGCCCTCGCCCGATAATATTCAGCAGCTCTATCTCGATAGCCTTGCAGCACTCGGCATCGATACAGCGC
>JBILFK010000192.1:0-2660 GCA_044351685.1 Rickettsiales bacterium
GCTTTTTGTGGTGCCAAAAATGATTAAGTTCATTGTGGATCAGGGTTTTGATGTACCGTTCCACACGCGCCTGCTGATCGCTGTTTCTGAGGCCTTCCAAGATTATTGGTATTTAATCCTTGGCACGCCAGTTGCTATCGTTTTCTTTTTGATTGGCCTATATCGCAGCAACGAGGCTTTTGCGTATTTCATCGATTCTCTCACGCTACGGCTGCCGGTGATTGGCAGTGTATCGCGGCGTATTAATCTGGCGCGTTTTGTGCACTTTTTTTCGGTGATGTTTAAAAGCGGCATTGATATTCCCGAAGCGCTGATCGCGTCGCGCAATGTGGTCAGTAATCGCGTGCTCAAAGAGTCGATTGATCTTGTTCACCGCAGCATTACCGATGGTAATAGCCTTACAAGTTCACTGCGTATTTCTAACCAGTTCCCAAATCTGGTGATTCGTATGTTTAAAATTGGTGAGGATAGCGGCAACATGCATGAATCGCTTGAGAACATTACCTTCTTTTACAACCGCGAAGTAAGCGACAGTGTGGACGGCATGGTCGCGATGATTCAGCCGCTGCTTACGGCAGTCATGGGGGGCATTATTTTCTGGGTTATCGCCTCGGTGTTTGGGCCGCTCTATCAATCGTTCCAGAACATGAAATTTTAGGAGCTGGAATCCGTGGCATTGGCACTCAAAAAAAGCAAACCACCGGGCGGCAGTTTACAGCAGGAGGTCGCGCAAATTAAAAAAGCCACATCTGGGCGAAAATCCAGTAAATCGGCGAAGTCGGCATTTGTTGTGTTTATTGGCGATGAGGGCGCCATTTTAGTCGCCACGCGTGGTAATAAATCTCTGCGCCGTCTATTCGCGCCAAGTCCGCAGCCCGAACACATGAAAAGCATGGTCGAGTTAATGCAGAGCCAGCCTGGTGTGCCGCTGTATTTATTTCTGGATGTGATTGATCAGCAATATGTGCGACAGACATTTCCGCCGGTCAGCAGCCTCAGTGTCTCCAAGTTAGTGAATCGTCGCCTGCAGCGCGATTTCCCGCCCGAAGACATTAAAGGTGCCATACCGCTCGGCCGTGAATCTGGCGGTAGAAAAGAGTGGAGTTATTTGTTGGTGTCGCTTTCCAAAACACCACAATTACAAACATGGCTTGATACCTTGCTTGAAATGCCCAATGAATGTAAGGGCCTGTTTTTAAGCCCGGTGGAAGGGCAAATTCTGATTCCTCAACTGCTTGAGGCTATTGCGCCAGGAAATATTGCGCCGTGGAAATTGTTGGTAAGCCATAATAAAGTAGGCGGGGTGAGGCAGATTGTACTGCGCGATGGTAAGCTTGCTTTCACGCGTTTGACGCAAACACCAGATGATACCAATTTTGCGTTAACTGCAGGCAATATCGAGCAAGAAATTCAAAACACGCTGGATTATCTTCGCCGGCTTGGTTTCTCGGATAATCGCGACATGTCGGCAGCTATTATTGCGTCTCAGGAAGTGAAAGAGCTGATCGATCTTAAGCGCTTTGGTATGGGCATGGCAGCGTGCGTGACGCCGTTTGAGGTATCACAACTATTGAATCTCGAGCAGGCGGCGTTATCCGGCGATCGCTATGGTGATGTGGTCATTGCCTCTGCCTTTGCTTCGGCTCGCAAAAAATCCTACACGTTTATGTCGGGCTATGCCAAGCAGTTGTCGCAAATTTACATGGCAAAACGCGCGATTAAATTCACCGTGATGGGCATTGCCGCATTGTGCTTTTTCTCGGTGATTGAAGATACGCTGAATATTATCAGCAATGGCGAAGCAGAATCGCGCGCGCGCGAAGAGTTAAGCAGTGTGAATGAGCAAGCGAATAAAGCGCAAACAGCAATTTCTTCGCTAGATAAAGATACCTCGCTCTGGACGAGTGTGGTTAGCGCCTATGACGCCTTTTTACCCGATGAGCATTTGCCAACGGAATTCATCGAAGCGCTTGCCCCGCTTCTTGATAGCAATATTCGCGCGTCACTCATTAACTGGTCGCGTCCGGTGCCTGATCCGAAGGCACCACCTGCACCACCACCGGTTCCGGGTGCGGCTCCTGTGCCCCCGCCGGGTTCTATCGAAGCAGAAGTGGAAATTGAATTTAACGGTAGCTACGAAGATCAAGATCAGTACGTGCGCGCTGTCGGGGAATATTTTGATCGTATGAAAGCAGCCTTACCGCAATATATTATCACTTCAGAAAACATGCCGGGCAAAGGGCAGGGTGCAGCTAAGCTTGAAATTTCCTTCGATCAGCAGCAACAGCAGCCGTTTCAGCAAGGCCAAAATAAAGTGCGGTTCAAATTTGCCGGCCCGCTGCCACCTGATCCTTCTAAGCCCCTAGTGGAAGCTGCACCAGCACCTTCACCAGCAACGATTACCCCGCCTGCAGATACTTCTTCGACGCCTGTTCCGGCAACAATCACTGCGCCCGGAGATACTGCGGCGGCGACTGCCTTAGAATCGACTCCTGCTGAAATTCCCGCTACGGATACGGTTCCGCCTCTGGTTGAACCAGCTGCACCTGCTTCGCCTGCAACGGTGCCAACAGTTGATCCCGCTGCACCCCCCAGCTTGCCACTTACGCCGCCGGGAGAAGCGCCATGAGTAAGTACAGCGAATTAAAAAAGAAGATTGT
>JBILFK010000057.1:0-8895 GCA_044351685.1 Rickettsiales bacterium
GAATCCCACCATCACATATAAAGCCGATAAAACATCCATAAGCTCCCCCTAGTGCGTAAGGGTATCAGACCACAAAATTCCTAACATTTTGTTAATATACCGCGTAAGCAGGATTTACGCCACGCCCTGAGATGACATATTTCGGCTGTATTCTTTGATATCTTCAAACACAACGTTGGAGATAAACAGACCATTCTTTGCATCATCTTTTAAGCTACGCATTGCCGCCTGAACAACATTCACTGCGCCGCGATCTTTTGCCATGTGCGTAGCATCGGTAACACTTCCACCGGTCGGCACCACTTCGAATTCACCGCGATCGTGGTGATGCAACACTTTGAGCGTACCGTAATTTGTGCGTAGTTTCTCGGTTGCACCGCTCATTGCTACACTTAAGGCTGTTTCAATTTGCGCAGCGCGTTCATCTAGGAAATCCTGATTGGTGCCTACTGAAGGCTCGATGACAATAGCGGGTTGTGCATCAAGATTTTTGAAGCGTATATCGGCAATCGCAGCTTTGCCAAGCACAGGCGCCCAGAACCCCTGCAACCTATCAACAATAGGGCTTTTTGCCGCCTCTGATTTTTTGCCGTATAGCATACCCGGTGTCTCGGCTGTTCCGAGTGCGCTTTTAGGAGAATGCCCCAGATTGGCAAAATCGCCTTCAAATTTCAGCAAATTATCGTGCAGCACATAGGGGTTTTTCCATTGCGGTGTTCCATTCCAGAAATGCGATGCAATATTATCTTTGCTGTTAATCAGGTTAATACGCCGTATGCCCCAATCTTTGTGTGCTTGCGACATCGGAATTTCACCTGGCGCTACCGTTAAAACGCCAATGCGTTTTACAATATCAGAAACCATGAATTTCTTATCACCAATTTCGCCCCCAACGATTGGCCTTGCAGCCTCTTCTGAATTGGTTGCGATCGTGAAGCGTCCTTCATTTTTACCGGGAATTTTTGCAGTTAATTCACGTACCACAAGACGCATCGCATCGGATACCGTATTGGCACCGAGGCTATAGCCAAACAATTTAAGGTGGCGCGCAACTTCTGCAGCATCTGGCCTTAACTGAATGGAAGCCCCGCTTTTAATGTTACTCTTTCTGAGTGCTTCGGTTATCTCAGCTTCTTGGCCTTTAATATCTCTGTCGGATGGTAATACCAGTGGCTCATCGGGATCCAACGCCTGCGGATTTTCAGATAGAAGTATCAGAATTGTTTTTGCCAACCTTCGTGCCGCAAAAGAAGGGTTCTTTATCGTGCGAACAGCATGCTCTGCATCTTTTTCTGAGGCTTTAAGTTCCTGCTTCCGGTAACTCAAACGCTCAATCAAATCGGCTCCATTAAGGAAAGAGTTGCGGCGCGTTTGGCAAACACCCGCTACCATAATACCATTTTTAGGTTCAGAGGGTTTTGCGCCGTATAGAATACGTGGTTTGGCTGGTAAGCGCTCGGGTGGGAATGCATGCTTTACAAGTGCTTCAGCGCCTTGAATTAAATCGGTCATATCCGATACCTGATCAGCATAGGCGTGGTTTGCAGTCAGCACTAAATGTGGCCAATCATGATCTTTGCCATAGGGTTTTTCGAACATGGCGCGCAATGTTTTCCAGTTCGTCTCTTCGATCGGTGCATCAGATTTCTCGGAGGTGCGAACTAATAATTTTCCGTTATATTGATTATAAAGTTCGCCGCGCGCAGGATACATTGACCCATACCACCGCATCACAAATTCCGCATATGGCGAACTCGACCATGCGGTAACAAAATTCTCCTCGCGCAGGGCACGCGACACCTCAGCAGGATCCCTACCCGTAACCCCAGCAACACCTGCAACGGTTGATGCGGTGACATCCTTAGCGCTAAGATATGCAGCATTGCCGCTACCCAGCTTGCGCATGGTTTTGGCTAATTCAGGTGAATACGTTCCGACTGTCGCAATCATCATTTCGCTATTTGCTGCGCCAGCCCTGCCCAAGCTTTCCCACAACTTGCTTTGCGCGCGCAGCATCGTCACTTGCATATCGGTCATGCCAGTTGCGTCGCTCCAGCGTTGCCAAAAGCCAAAGGGGTCGAAAGGGTTTGTTACCATCCCACAAAATTACCACAGCCCCCATAATGCCGTGCGTGAACATCGTGTGACAGGATTTCGCACTCGCAAAAAAATGCAATATTGTCTATATAATTCAATGCACTATATTATCGCCTCTTCATTGCATCCATGCAATCTTCATCGGGCTGTCACAAATCTGTGCACAGATAAGGCAGCTAGGCACTCGTTGCCCCTCAACCCCCGCCTGTTTTCAGGCAGTGCTTGATTTTTTATGCATTGCACCGTAGCGAAGCAGCGAGAATGGAGAATGCTATGCCACAAGAATTGATCACAGTCATCGGCGGCTCGGGGTTTTTAGGGCGCCACTTGATCAAGCAATTATGCCACGAAGGCTACCGCGTGCGCGTGATTTGCCGCGATACCGTGGCGGCACAATTTTTAAAAGTGAATGGCGATGTAGGGCAAATACACATTGAACACGCCGATATTACCAAACCCGATGCGCTGAGAGGCAAGCTGGATGGTTCGTACGGCGTGGTGTATTTACCTGGTATTCTCTATCAATCTGGCAAGCAAACCTTCACCCGTATTCACCGCGATGGTGCGCAGCACGCCGCAACCGAAGCAGCGCGCATTGGCGCCAAACGCTTTGTGCTGCTTTCGGCACTGGGCATCGAGAACGCATCATCACGCTACGCGAAAAGTAAACTGGCAGGTGAAAAAGCTGTGACTGAGGCATTTGCGCACGCCACTATTTTGCGTTCCAGCTTGGTGGTTGGCCCGGAAGATGGCTTTTTTCAGCGCTTTGCACGCATGAATATGCTGGCACCCGCGCTGCCGCTTATCGCCGGCGGCCACACCAAATTTCAACCCGTGTATGTATGCGATGTGGCGCACGCAATCACTGCTACCTTGAATCCTTCTACCACCACAAAACCTATCTATGCCGTGGCTGGGCCAAACGTTTACAGTTTCCGCGAATTGCTTGCATTGCTTGGGCGCATCACGCATCGCCGCGTGCGATTTGTTTATTTGCCACGCCCGATTGCCATGCTGATGGGCTTGGTATGCGAGCTGTTACCGTTTCCACCGCAAATCACGCGCGATCAGGTGCGCGCCTTGAAAACTGATAGCGTGGCAGGCAGCCAGCTTCCCGGCCTTGCTACGCTTGGTATTAACCCCACTGCGATTGAAACAGTGCTACCCGAGTTACTTGCACGCTTTATTAAATCATAGCCCCGCATGACAACGCATTACACGCTTTACTATTCACCACTTTTGCCAAGCTGCCGTAAAATTCGGCTGATGTTGCGCGAGAAAAATCTTTCGTATGAATTACGGCAAGAAGATTTCTGGCAGCGCCGCGTAGAATTTTTTGCGCTAAACCCGGCAGGTGAAGTACCCGTGCTAGTGGGCGGCAAAACACCTGTGGTTGGCGCCTATGCCATTAGTGAATTTCTCGATGAACGTTACCCTGAAATTCAGTTTTTTGGCACCACCCCCGAAGAGCGCGCCGAAGTTCGACGCCTTGTGGAATGGTTTGATGGTAAATTCGACCGCGAAGTCACCCAACTTGTGTTGTTTGAAAAACTTTACAAGCGCCTGCTGGGGTATGGCGAGCCATCCTCCGAAGCAATTCGTGCCGGCAAAAAAAACCTGATGTTCCACCTCGATTATCTGGCGCATTTGCTGGCAGGTCGTAATTGGTTGGCGGGTGAATATTTAACACTGGCCGATATTTCGGCGGCGGCGCATTTATCATCGCTTGATTATTTTGGCGATGTGCCGTGGGAACATAACAACGCCGTCAAAGACTGGTATATGCTGCTGAAATCGCGACCATGCTTCCGCGAGCTTCTGGAAGATCGCATTCTCGGTTATAAACCGCCAGAGCATTACATGGATTTGGATTTTTAATAGGTTTTAGGTTTCGGGTGCTGGGTTCCGGCTTATCTTGTTTTTTCTTCACATGTCATTATATTGGTGAGGTATAATTTTCCTGAAACCTGAAACCCGGAATCTGCCATGTCGAACGTTACCATTTATACTACCACCGTATGCCCTTACTGCGTGCGCGCTAAAGACTTATTAAAACGCAAAGGCGTTGCTTACACTGAAATCAGTGCAGAAGATGAAAAAGTTCGCGAAGATATGGTGGTGAAAGCCGGTGGGCGCCGCAGTGTTCCACAAATTTTTATTGGTCAAACGCATGTCGGCGGCTGCGACGATTTATATGCGCTCGAAAAAGCAGGCAAACTCGATGCCCTTTTAGCCGCATAGTTGCGGCAGTAGCGTCACAGCGTGGCGCTTTCTGCTGGTTGCATAACCCCTATGCAATATTAGCAATAGCATCTGCGGTTTTACGCGCCATAATCGGCGCATGTGGTGGTTTTTTGTTCGTGATTTTTACCGGCTCGCCGATGCCAAACCGGGCGCCAGCAATCTAAGTGGCAGCGCAAACCGTTACCCGGAATCTGCGGCAGCAACAACACCCACCCAGCACTTCACCACCCATATGCAGCGCCTAGCCACCGATGGCGCACAGGCCTTCGGCGTGTGGGATACGCAATCGGGCTTTATCATGTTTTCTGCCAACTGGTCGGGTATCACTGGTCTGCCTATGGAAGCCTGTTCGGGCTTTAACCTTGTGCACCAACTGCACCCCGAAAATCAGTTTGCTTTCCACGATGCTTTGCAGCAGGCAGGCAACAAAAAATGCACCCTGCTTGCACGCAGTTGCGATGAATCCCTGAGTGTGCTTCGCCACTTAATGTTCGATATTTTGCCGCCCACGAATACGCAGCCATACGCCACAATTCTGGTGCGCGATATCACTGCGCAAAAGCAGTTGGAAGAAGCCTTAACCTTGAAAGAGGCGGCTCTGCACACTGCCAACCGCAGCCGCAGTGCGTTTCTTTCGTGCATGAGCCACGAGCTGCGCACGCCGTTGAATGCGATTATTGGGTTCTCTTCGATGATGCGTGAGGAAATGTTGGGAAAAATGAAAAACCCTACCTACGCCGAATATGCCGACCATATCCACGATGCGGGCGGCGCATTGCTTGGAAAGATCAGCGATTTACTGGAAATTGCCGCACTCGATGCCGGCGGCATGCGCATGGATGAAAGCGTTGTCGATGTTCCAACTATTTTTGCCGAACTACAGGAAATGCATTCGCATGCGATGTTTACACGCAATCAAACCCTGCACATCGATGCACCGGAAATCAGTATATTCATCGATAAACGCAAAGTGATATGCGCCTTATCGCATATGCTGGCGAATGCCATTCGGCATAGCACCGAAAATGCCGCCATTTACCTGCAATGTACTTCGCTTTCCGGCGGCGAAATTGTGTTAAGTGTGCGCGATTATGGCGAAGGAATAGGCGCAGAATCATTGGCCAACATTCACCACGCACTTCGCGCGCCTACTAGCTATGCACATATCCGCAGCGATGGCATTGGGCTTGGCCTTTCGCTTAGCAAAGAAATTGCTACCCAGCATGGTGGCCATGTCATGCTCGATGCCATGCGCAAGCAAGGCACGGTGGTTTCATTGGTTTTGCCTGCTAACCGCTTGCGTGGGCAACGTGCACCAGCCCCGCGCCTTGTCAAACGTTAGGCGTGACAGCACGGCCTGAACGCGCTATTCTGCGCGCATGCAAACCCTTCAATATGCCTTGCTCGATGCTGCCCTGCCCCACGTTGCCTTCGATGGTTGGAGTATGCGCACGCTTATAATAGCCGCAAAAGATATTGGTAAAACCGCCTTCGATGTAAAACGCGCCTTCCCAAACGGCGTTGCCGAAGTGCTCGCTTGTTTTTCTGCACGCGCCGATGCGCAAATGCTGGAAACATTGGCGCGTGAACATGATTTGAATTCGCTAAAAATTCGCGTGCGCATTGCCACCGCCGTCATGGTGCGCCTCCGCAGTAACATGCAACACCGCGAAGCCGTGCGCCGCGCGGTGGCATTTTACAGCATGCCGTGGAATACCCCGCATGGGCTGAAGGCGCTTTGGGCCACCGTCGATGCCATGTGGTACGCTGCGGGCGATACCAGCACCGATTGGAATTATTACAGCAAGCGCGCGCTGCTTTCGAAAGTGTATATAACGACGTTACATGTGTGGCTGGGCGATGAATCGGAAAATCTGGCCGATACCGAAGCCTTCCTTTACCGCCGCATCGAAGACGTGATGCAGATTGAAAAACTGAAAGCCAAAGCCAAAGAAACCTGCGCTTCGCTGGGTGATTGGATGCCTAACATTCCGCGTCGCGGTTAGTGCCACGCCAGCGTCGGCGGCGCGCTCATCATCACTTTTTGGGGTTTTAACCATAGCGGAATTTCTTCGGGCGCATACAGCACCTGTGCATCGCAGGTGTTGACCGCATAATACAGCACCGAACCGGAAATCATCGAGATACGGCGGAATTTCTGGGTTTTTACATTGCTGATTTTATGTTGCAGCAGCGCCATCAGCACATCGATATTCATCGAGCAATCGCCATCTTCCTCGAGCACCAAATCGCACGCTTCCATATCGCGCACGCAGGCGAAGTAATTGGCGATTTTATAATTTTTACGCAGCACGCGCAGTGCTGCCAGATCGCTCACCCGGTGTTCAGGTTTGCAGTTTAAATATTCATTCACATCGCGGATGGGGCGATAATTCAGGCGGCGTTTGCGCCATACCTGATAGTCTTGTGTGGTCACCTTGGTCATTTCCACACCGAATAATCCATCGCCAGAGCATACAGTAAAATCTGGCCCCTCGCCCTGCCGGTGCTTGGTAAAATCGACCGGCAAATCGAGAATGCCGTGCGAACGCAGAATCATGAAGTATTGAATGAGGCAGCCTACCTCGATTTTATCTTGATCGGCAAGCGGTGCGTGGATGAGCGTGGAAAAGCAATCAGCGAGCGCATGCTCGTCATAGACAGTACGGTAAAACAGCGGCTTACGGCTCATTCTGCACCTGTTACTGAAATTGCCGAGATGTTTTACTTATTATTACTTGAACATATAGCAGTAATCGCAAGTTAAAGCAATGGATGAACTAGAACCCTTTGCCAAGCGCACACAGATGGTTTCGCCCTGCCGCAAAAATGCAGCAGGCGTGTTTAGACATGCGCCCAGCTCGGTTTTCTAACCTCGCTATGGCGCGCCGCTTCGCGGGCTCATGGCTGACTCGCGCTGCTGCGCTCGACTAACAGAAAACTATGTCGCGATTTGCAGAAATGATGGAGCGAAAATTTTATCTTTCGAGAACCGCAGCGCAATGTACGTAAAAGTACATGAGCAGCGGAAGCGCAGAAAGATGGGATTTGCAGCCTATCAGAATGCAAATCCTCTACGCGTGCAGTGCGCGACCATACGCATCCAGCACCGACTCATGCATCATTTCGCTCAATGTCGGGTGTGCAAAAATCGTGTGCATAAAATCGGCTTCGGTGAGTTCGGCGGTTTTGCCAACCACGTAGCCTTGAATCATCTCGGTTACTTCTGCGCCAATCATGTGTGCGCCAAGTAGCTCACCGGTTTTGGCATCGAAAATGGTTTTTACCAGCCCTTCTGGTTCGCCCAGCGCAATGGCTTTGCCGTTGCCAATGAATTGGAAGCGACCAATTTTCAGCTCGTAGCCTTTTTCTTTGGCGGCTTTTTCAGTTAAGCCAACACTTGCAACTTGCGGGTGGCAATAGGTGCAGCCGGGGATGTTTTCGCGCTTCATGGCGTGCGGGTGTTTACCAGCAATGTTTTCGGCGCAAATCACGCCTTCGTGGCTGGCCTTGTGGGCAAGCCAGGGCGCACCTGCCACGTCGCCAATGGCATACACGCCCGGCTCGCCGGTGCGCAAATAGTCATCGACCATGATCTGGCCTTTTTCCACCTTCACTTTGGTACCTTCGAGCCCCAAATTTTCGGTGTTGCCCACAATACCAATCGCTAAAATTACGCGGTCGAATTCCAGTTTTTCGGCCTTGCCATCTTTTTCAATCGTCGCGGTCACGCTGGTTTTGCCTTTATCGAGCGATTTCACCACCGCGCCCGTTTTGATTTTAATGCCTTGCGCCTCGAATGATTTTTGCGCGTGTTTTGAAATTTCTTCATCTTCCACGGGCAATACGCGATCTTGCATTTCTACCACGGTGACATCGGCGCCCATGGTGTTAAAGAAACTGGCGAACTCGATACCGATTGCGCCCGAACCAATCACCAGCAGCTTTTTCGGCATGGTGTCGGGCACCAATGCTTCTTTATATGTCCACACGAATTTGCCATCCGGCTCGAAGCCAGGCAGCGTGCGCGCGCGTGCACCGGTGGCGATGATGATGTGCTTAGCCTCAATATCCGCCACTTTCTTTTTGTCTTTGCTCACGGCCACCTTGCCTTTGCCTGCCAACACCCCGGCGCCATCGAACACGGTGACTTTATTTTTCTTCATCAGAAAGCCAATGCCTTTGGTAAGCTGCGCGGAAACCCCGCGTGAACGCTCGACGACCTTTTTTAAATCGAAGCTGATTTCCTTGGCGCTGAGGCCATATGCATCGGCGTGTTTCATGTTGTAGTAAATTTCTGCCGAACGCAGCAGCGCTTTGGTGGGGATACATCCCCAGTTCAGGCAGATGCCGCCTAAATGCTCGCGCTCAACGAGCGCCACTTTCATGCCAAGCTGGCTGGCGCGAATCGCCGCCACATACCCACCCGGGCCACCACCAATAACCACTACATCAAAATTCTCGGCCATAACTTCTCCCTTTTATGTTACCAGGCTTCCGGATCTACGGGTTTGTGCACGCGGGGTGCAGCAGGCGCAGGTTCCGAAGCCGGTA
>JBILFK010000058.1:0-8827 GCA_044351685.1 Rickettsiales bacterium
TGTTGCCATAGCGGGCGGCCATTGAGCAAGGCGTTAGC
This sequence comes from Rickettsiales bacterium, assembly GCA_044351685.1. GTDB lineage: Bacteria > Pseudomonadota > Alphaproteobacteria > Rickettsiales > UBA3002 > JALHRI01. The sequence continues at coordinate 39 of JBILFK010000058.1, forward strand.
TGTCATACCGCCTGCAGCGCTTACGATATATACCACACCATCTTGCACCACCGGGTCGGCATTCACCCCAGCAAAGGCTGCCGAAGCGTTGGTACGATTCGTGCCCTGCACGTTATCTCCCCACACAGGATTTCCCGTTTCCAGTCGTAGCGCAAACACTTCGCCCGACGAATAGGCGATAATCGCTAACCCCTCGGCAATCACCGGCGAGGTGGTGCTGAAGAACCCTGCGTTTTCACGGATACCGCGATGTTCCCAGCGTGGCTGGCCATCGGCCGCGCGCAGCGCGATGGTTTGGTTATCGGCGGTAATTACCAGCACGGTTTCGCCAGAAGCTGCGGGCGCCCCGCGCACCGGTGCGCCAAGGCGTACATTCCATTTGGTTTTGCCGTTAGCGGTGTTAATCGCCGCGATGCGGCCATAGCCCGTGCCTACATACAGCGTATCGCCCGCCACCGTTAAGCCGCCGCCGAGCATATTCGGGGTATCTTTTTCGCTGACATCTTCGTTCACCCAGAGAGTGTTGCTTACATCTTCCACGCGGTGGGCGCTGATGAATCCGGCGCCATCGATAGCAAATACTTTGCCTGCGGCCACCACGGGGCTGGCGGCTAAGCCCTGATCAAAATTATAGCCATCGCCAATGGTGGCGGAAAATTCTTTGGCATGTGCCTTCCGGGCAAGGTTGCCGCCTTCGCTGCCATCTTGGTGGTTGAGCCAGTGACTATTTTTCTGAGGCGAGGGAATATCGATCGGGAAATCTTGTACGTCTTCGTTAGCGGTAAGTTGGCCCACCCCTACCAGCACTTCGTAGCGTGTGCCTTCGAGTTTTTCGGGTTTTTCTTCGGCGCCGATTTCGCTGATAGAATCGCAGCCCGCAAGCAGCAACATCAACGACCCAAAGAATAACGCGCGAGAAAACCGCATGTTATTTTTCACCTTTGGCTTTGGCTTCTTCGTGCGCCACATCGATACTGCGCTTCCAGGCCTCGGCCTGTTCTTTGAGCACAGGCGGTGTGGCCGGGCTTTGAATTAACTGGTCAAACAGGGTGCTTGCCTCGGCGGTTTTACCCTGTTGCCAAAGGGAAGCGGCATGTGCCGCGGAAAGTTCGGGCGCGAGCGGTGAATCTTCGGAAGCCACGCATTCTGAAGGTAACTCGGGGGCGAGCGGGATCAATTCAATGCACGCCAGATCGCGCCACAGCGATGTACCGCCTTTGGTGGCAAGTGCCGATTCTAGCGTTTTACGCGCCGCATCATCGGCGTTGGTTTGGCGCTCGGCGCGTGCCTGCCATACCAGTGCCATCTGTTTTTTATCGGCGCTTTGCTCGCCCGCAAGCTTGGCGAATGCCGTGCTGGCCGCATCGAATTTCTTTGCATCATACTGGCGCTTTGCGGCAAACATTGCCTGCGTGAACTCGGCGTTTTTCTGGCGTGTCATTTCTTTCCAGATGCTGCCGCCAGCCGTGGCCGCAATCGCCAAGCCTACAATCGCAAACACCGGAGTCCGCAATTCCTTCCAAAGCTTGTGCAGGCGTTCTTGCCGAACCGCTTCGTTCACTTCGCGCACAATATTATCTTCCATGGCAGCCTCCTAACCCACGCGACCTATAGCATATCGCGCGCAGCGCGCTACTCTAATTCAATGGTGGCAGGCGGTTTGCTGGTGACATCGAGCATCACGCGGTTAATGCCGCGCACCTCGCCCACGATACGCGTGGCTATGGCTGTAATTTCCTGCACCGCGAAGGGGTAGACATCGGCGGTCATGCCGTCGCTCGAGGTGACGGCGCGCAGGCTGCAGATATATTCGTAGGTGCGGCCATCGCCCATCACACCCACCGTGCGCACCGGCAATAGCGCGGCGTAAGCCTGCCATATCGCATCATACAGGCCGCGCGTGCGCAATTCCTGCATATAAATGGCATCGGCTTCGCGCAGAATATCGAGTTTTTCTTTGTCCACCGCGCCGGGAATGCGGATTGCTAGGCCCGGGCCAGGGAAGGGGTGGCGGTACACCATGGCGCGCGGCAAACCAAGTTCAAGCCCAAGCGCACGCACTTCATCTTTGAATAATTCGCGCAGCGGCTCGAGCAGTTGCAACTTCATATGTTCGGGCAGGCCACCAACATTATGGTGCGATTTAATGGTGGCGCTTGGCCCGCCATGAAACGATACCGATTCAATCACATCTGGGTAGAGCGTGCCTTGCGCCAGAAAGGTTGCGCCTTCAATATTTGCGGCTTCGCGGTCAAAAATTTCGATGAAAGTTTTGCCGATGATTTTGCGCTTACGCTCGGGATCGCTGATGCCCGCGAGCTTGTTTAAAAATAAATCGGCAGCATCGATATAAATCAGCGGAATCTGGTAATGTGCTGCAAAATCATCGCGCACTTGCTGGCCTTCGCCTTTGCGCAGCATACCGGTATCGACAAAAATGCAGGTAAGCTGATTGCCTATTGCCTCGTGAATCAGCTTGGCCGCTACCGAAGAATCGACCCCACCCGAAAGCCCGCACACCACTTTTGCATCGCCGACTTTGGCGCGAATGGCCGCCACGGCCTGCTCGCGGTAACGCGCCATCGTCCAATCGCCTTTCACGCCGCACACGCCATGCACAAATTGGGTAATCAGCGCCGCGCCTTCGGGCGTATGCGCCACTTCGGGGTGAAATTGCACGCCGTAGAATTTTTTACCTTCATGTGCAATCGCCGCAAACGGTGCGCCAACCGAGCGCGCCACTGCCACAAACCCTTCAGGCAAGCGATCGACTTTATCGCCGTGGCTCATCCAGACGGTGGCCTTCGCACCTTGCGCCCACACACCATCGAATAGCGGGCATGGTGCAGTAATTTCAATTTCAGCGCGGCCAAACTCACGCGTAGCGCCCGGCACCACCGCACCGCCCAGCAAGTGGCACATCAGCTGTTGCCCATAACAGATACCCAGCACCGGCACACCAAGCGCAAATACATCTGGCGAGATAGTGGGCGCGCTGCCTTCGATGACTGAAGCAGGGCCGCCCGAAAGAATAATGCCCGAAGCGCCATAGCCGCGAATGCGCTCGAACGGCGCAGTACATGGCAAAATTTCGCAGTACACCCCTGCCTCGCGCACGCGGCGGGCAATCAGTTGGGTCACCTGTGAACCGAAATCGACAATGAGAATGGTGTTTTTCATGGCGCGGGGTGTATCGTGTCTTGTGCGCAAACGCAACTGAGATGCAACAGGTGGCAAAGATTCACCGCAAAAATCGTGCTGAATTGGGGTTACCGCTCGTATGTCGCACAGTGAGTGACTATAGTAATCCCTACAGAGGCACGCTAGATGCCTTACACCATGTCATTAACGCAAAAGAGCTGGCAACCTTTAAGTCGCAGGCGTTATGCGTTTTGGTGGAATATTTGTAGGCGTGCTCATGGCCGCAGGTGCGGCATTCTTTGTATTGAACTCAGAACCGCCAGCACCGCCCCCCGTTGCCCCGCAAGTGGCGGCACAACCCCCTGAAATTAAAACCGTGAATGTGTTTGTTGCTAAAAAATTCATTCCGGTGGGTACGGTAATTTCTTCGGAAATGTTTGATGTGCAGCCCTGGCCTGAACATTTGCTGGTGCCCGGTTTTGCCATCGCCGATGGTAAAACAGAAATTGCCGGCATGGTATCGCGCTCGGCGTTTCAGGCACAAGAACCGCTGATTATATCGAAGCTGGTCAACGCCAACGACCCGAGCTTTATCGCCGGAAATTTGCCCAAAGGCATGCGGGTCATTACCATTCAAACCAACGAAATTTATGGTCTGGCTGGATTTTTGGCCGCTGGCGACCGTGTCGATGTGTTGCTGAACCGGGAAGTGGAAGATAAAGTATTCCTAGATCCCGATGCCCGGACAGCGCCGAAGCGCTTCAAAATCACTGAATCGGTGCTCACCAACACGCGCGTGATTGCGGTCGATCAGAAAGCCCAGGCGGTTTCAGCGCCTGAGAGCAGCGGCTTTGTTCCGACCGCCAACCAGCCGCAGCGTTACGAAGCACCACGCACGGTTTCACTGATGGTTTCGCCTGAAGATGCCCGCCGCATTCGGTTGGCCGAAAGTATTGGCACGCTCTCGCTTGCCTTACGCTCGGTCGAAGACCGCGACGAAGATGACCCTCGCGGCCTCACGTTTGTCGCTGATGTTTCACAATATACTCCGGAAACGGTGGGTGTCGCCCCGGAAGAAGCGCCCGCAGCCATACCGCCAAAAGTCAATTTAGTGACGGTTGTCCGCGGGATTGCGGTGGAAGATAAACAAACTAAGAAACGACAGCTTGACTTAGACGAAGGAATCGCCTCTTTTACGGGCGCCGGATCTCAGAGAAGATAATTTTCTGGGCGAAGGTGCGTTGCACGCTTTTAAACCCACCGGTTCACAGGTGGCGGTGCGTAACGTTCAACAATAACAATCAATTAAGGGCTTCACGGTCCATGGGCAAGCGGATCATGCTTATTCGCACACTGCGTTCTATCCTCTCGTGTTTGGGGATGTGGCTGCTTGTTTGCGCGCCAGCGACAAGCATGGCGGCGGCGGCCAAAGATTCTACGTTCTATGTGCCGATTAACCGCTCCGAGCTCATTACCACCGGCAGCAATATGGGCGAAGTGATTATCACCGACCCAGAAGTGGCCGATGTGTACGTGCATGGCCGCAACAAGGTTTCCGTCATTGGCAAACAAATCGGCCAGACCACCCTGCGTATTTTCGATGGCGACAGCAAATTGCTGCGCGAAGTCGACGTGGTGGTGACCTATGATTTACCCGCGATTCGCAAAGCCATCCGCGATTTTCTGCCCAATGAGCGTGTGGGCGTGGAATTAGTGAATACCCGTATTGCGCTCACCGGCGATGTAAGCAGCGCCGAAGCGGCAGCCACCGCCGTAGAAATTGCCGAACAATTTTTACTTGGCAAATTAACCGCCGAAGAAGTGGTGACGCGCCCAGTGCGTAACGATGAAAACCCCTCGCCTATTTTGAATCTGATGAAAATCGCCAGCGGCCAACAAGTGATGTTGCGCATTCGTATTGGTGAAATTCAGCGCACGGCGCTTAAAAATCTGGGCGTCAGCCTGCAGGCATTTAAAAGCGGCAGCGCTGGGTTTCAAATTGGCACCGGTGCTGGTCGCGCCGTCACCAACGCCGCAACCGGCGCCACCGGGTTTAATTTCGGAAGCTTCAATTCTGCGGGCGATAGTTTTGCCGGCATAGGCGGGCAACAGCGCGGCGAAGATGGCGGTGTCACCGGTTTGGTGGAAGCGCTTGAGCGCGATGGCTTGCTGAAAATTCTGGCTGAACCTAACCTGACCGCACTTTCTGGCGAACAGGCTGAGTTTTTGGCGGGCGGCGAATTCCCGATTCCGGTACCGCAAGATAACAACACCATTACGGTGGAATATAAACCCTTCGGTGTGGCGCTGCGCTTTACGCCGTTTGTGCTTTCCGATACGCGCGTGCGCATTCAGGTGCAGCCGGAAGTTTCTGAAATCAGCAACGAACGCACCTTCACCACCACCACGGGCTATGTGGCGCCTTCGCTGGTGACGCGTCGTGCCTCTACCACCGTAGAGCTGGCGCCCGGCGAAAGCTTCATGATTGCGGGCTTGCTGCGCGATAATATCACCAGCCAAATCGATCAGTTGCCTGGCGTTGGTGAAATTCCGGTGTTAAGCGCGCTGTTCCGCTCTACCGCATTCCAGCGTAACGAAACCGAACTGGTCATCGCCGTCACCCCATATCTGGTCGATCCGGTGAAGGCCGATAATATCAAATTCCCCACCGATAATTTTAAGCCCGCAAGCTTCATGGAATCGGTGTTTTACGGTGCGCTTGGCGCGGTTGATCGTGCCAGCCGCAACAATGCGTCTAACCCTAGCCTTGAGGGCCCGGTGGGCTTCATTACGGACTAACCCATGAAACATGCTTTACTCTCTTTTGTGGTTGTGATGGTGCTGGTAAGCGGCTGTTCGCCCTTTAACGAACCACCGCGCGCAGCCTATTTTAATCGCGGCACACCAGAAAGCCTGCTCGATGTTTCTTCGGAAGTGGTGAACTTGCCGGTAGCCACTGCATTGCAGGTGAATGAGCTTTCAAGCTGGGTAAACCGCGATCAGCCCACGCGCGCCGAACTTTATTGCCGCGACTCAGACCCGCAATGCCGCGATGCCGCGCAAGCGCTCGAACTTTTCAGCGTGCCTACCGCTAAAATTCCCTCAGCGCAAAGCACCGTAACACTGGTGTATGAGCGCACGCTCGCGCGCGATTGCGAATCGCGCTTTATCGATAACCGCGATAACCCGCATAATCTGAACCACCCCACCTTCGGTTGCTCGATTGCAGCCAATATTGTGCAACATGTCTCGGATAAACAGCAATTCGTGAATCCCGATATTATGAGTGTGCCAGACGCCAAAAAGGCCGTACAAGCAGCACAGCGTGCGCAGGAACGCCCGCCTGAGCAGGAAGTAAATTCCGTGACACGAGGCATAACAAACGCTATTCAAGAATAAGATCTTTTTGGATATAGCCCTATGACAAGCCGCGCGACGCGTTTGATTATTATTCTTTCGAGCCATGCCCACGAAGGCTGGGCACAGGAAGTGGTGGCAACCCTGCAAGCCACCGAGCCCGCGATTATTGTGGGTAGTCCGCTCGAGGTTTCCGAATATCTGGCACAAAACAGCTTGGAACCCACAGAAATCGTGATTGATATTGGCACGCGTGGCCGCGATGTGCTTGAGGAAATCGACAAGCTCGCCGAACATTGCATTGCCGAAACCCGCGTGGTGGCGGTGGGGCAAACCAACGATGTCTCGCTTTACCGCGCGTTGCTGGCACGCGGGGTGCTCGATTACATTCCCATGCCCGCCAGCATGGAAGATATTACCCGCGCCTTCAGCAATGTGCAGCGCCCGCAAGCAACAAGCGCCGCGCCCACAAGTGGCCGCGACAGTAAAGTCATTGCCTTCATGAGTGCCGGTTCAGGCGATGGCTCAAGCACACTGGCACTGAACACTGCCTATGCGCTTAGCAATCTCTTGCCCGATCAACAGGTGATCCTGATCGATATGGATTACCAATATGGCATGGTGGCCAAACACCTGGATTTACAAGCACAATACGGTATCCGTGAATTGTTCGATCACCCCGACCGTGGGGTCGATAGCACACTCATTCGCCGCATGGTGGCTAAATACGGCAAACTCAGCCTGATCACTGCGCCTTCAGAACTACGTTTTGTGCCTAACCTGCAAGCCGAAGCGATGCAGGCGCTGCTGCAAACCTTGAAGCAAAGCTATGATATTATTATTCTCGATTTGCCGCATTTCTGGCAGCCCTGGGTGGCCACGGCCTGCCAACATTCGAACTTGCTGGTGATGGTGGCGCAGCTTTGGCTGAAATCGACCACGCACGCAGCGCGCATTATGAAAGTGCTACGCGAGCTTGGCATCACGCAAGATCGTATTTCGCTGGCGATTAACCGTGCAGGCGCCAAATTCAAAGAAGCCATCGAGCCCACCGATTTCGAGCGTGTGTGTGGCGGGCCCATTCGCTATTATGTCACCAACGATATTCGCACCATTGGCGCTGCCGAAGCGCAGGCAAAAACCGTTTTACAGCTTGAACGCAGCAAACTCGCCGATGATATTGAAGCGATTGCGCGTGGACTGGTGGGCATGCAAAGCACCGGTGGTGGTGATTTGGCAACCGAATCGGGTGGCGGGCTGCGTTCGCTATTCAGCAAATTATCGAAATAGGGGCACCGCGCATGAGCAGCTTCGGCAAAAAAACCGGCATTGAATCTGCGCCCGTTGCCGCCATTGCCACAGGTGCCAGCGGATCGCCGATTGCACCCGCCACCACCAGCGAATTACTTTCCTACCGCGACATGAAGCTGGAAACGAGCGAATATGCTAGCGCCAAGCGCGAATTATTGGCCGAACTGGTCGATCAGCTAGATTTTCAGGCAATTGAATTGATGGACCCAGAAAAACGCCAGCGCCGTGTGCGTGAAGCTTGCGTGCAAATGCTGCCGAAGGTGACCATTCCGCTGACCAGCCAGCAAATTGAGCTGCTCAAAAATCAGGCGCTCGATGAAATTTTAGGGTTTGGCCCCATTCAGCCGCTGCTCAACGATAGCGATGTCAACGACATCATGATCAACACCGCGCAGCGTATATTTGTCGAGCGCGCGGGGAAAATTTACCTCACCGATATTCAGTTTCTCGATGAGCCACATTTGCTGGGCATGATTCAGCGGATTGTCTCGCGCGTAGGCAGAAGGGTCGATGAATCGAGCCCGATGGTCGATGCGCGCATGCCCGATGGTTCACGTTTTAACGCGATTATTCCGCCGCTATCGCTTGATGGCTGCTTGGTATCGATTCGTAAATTCAAAAAAAGCAAAATGCTGCTCGAGCAATATGTCGAATATGGCTCATTAACACCCGCGATGGCAAAATTTTTGGGGCATTGCGGCCGTATTCGTCTGAATATTATTATTTCGGGCGGCACGGGCTCGGGTAAAACCACGTTGCTCAATGCGCTTTCTGCCAATATTGCTGCCGATGAGCGCGTGATTACCATCGAAGATGCTGCCGAATTGCAGCTGAAACAACCGCACGTGCTGCGCCTTGAAACGCGCACCGCCTCGCTTGAGGGCAAAGGCGAAATCAATCAGCGTCAATTGCTGAAAAACGCGCTGCGTATGCGCCCTGATCGGATTATTCTCGGTGAAATTCGCGGCGATGAGGTCATT
>JBILFK010000193.1:0-2630 GCA_044351685.1 Rickettsiales bacterium
CAGGAATGCTCGTGGTATCCAGCTCGACGATCTCAGCGTTTTTGGGTTCGGGAATATCGTCGCGAAGCGCAGGAATGATGCTGAGTGCACACATGTCATTTTCCATGCGCACGGTGGCATCGGCACCATAATGCAGCAACAGTCGTGCCATGGAGCGATTATCTTCGAGTGCAGCAATAATAAGCGGGGTAATGCCGGTTTCTGCGGCGCGTAAATTGGGGTTTGCGCCGCGCATCAGCAATAATTCCACCATCGCTTCCCAATCGTTGATCACGGCGTAATGCAGCGCTGTGATGCCTTCGTTATCCAGCGCATCAATGGTAATACCTTTGGCCAATAAAATTTCTGCAGCGTGCAGGGCATGCGATTCTTCGGAGGTCGGAATAATGCTAAGCGCTACCAGATGCAGCAGGCTTTTGCCCTGCGCATCGCAGCGCGAACAGTGATCGGTATGCGAGAGTAACAGTTTCAGCAGCTTCCAATTGTTGGCTTGCGCAGCAATATGCAGTGGGGTGGTGGCACGGGTGCCGCATAAAAAATCGGGAGCGGCGCCATGCTGAAGCAGAAACGCGACAACATCGTGCTGCTCCCGACGAGTAGCCTCTGCCAGTGCGGTTGTCTGGCGGAGGGGGTGTAAGACTTCCATTTCTAACCCACTACCCAGAAGCGATTGCATGCCCTTCACGTCGCCTTCGGCAACGAAATGGAACCACTCCACATAAGGTATTTCAACGGGTTCAGATGTATTCTTTGTGTCCATTGCACTGCAATTTTTGATTGTTTGTTTTTTTTAATTATAACCATAGGTTGTATTATGAGGCAGAAAAATGCAACCAAAATAATCAAGCATTCGCATCTACTCGCCCAATAGTTCTATTCTACTTTAGAATGATTAAGGAACATTGAAACATTTTGTCTAACATTTTAGCGAATCGCCACGCTGTAATCGCCGTGCAGTGATGTGTGGCAGAGTTGTTGCCACAGCAAGCAAAGAAGTGGTGTGTAAATAGGTTGTTAATCTTTGAAAGATAGTATCTTTATAAGATGTTGCGGCATAATCTATTTCATACGCAGGCAATACGATGATTTCACGCAGAGCATTTTTGCAGGGTAGCGCGGCAATCGCCTCGACAGCGGCGCTTGCTGGCCTTATGCCCAAGTGGGCGGGCGCAGCCACCCACCCATACCTTATTACCAGTAAGGGAAGAAAGAAGCAGACATCGCTGGTTGCGATCTCTCTTCTCTCTGGCGGTGCAATCACGGTGCCTTTGGGGTTTGAGCCGCACAGTTTTTTACAGCATCCGCGCCACCCAAACCGTATATGGGCGATTGAAAAATGGGGCGCGAATGCCGCCGAAATTGATTTGCATGAAGGGCAGGTGCGTAAAGTTTTGCGTTGCCCAAGTAACAAACAATTTTATGGCCATGGCCTCTTTGCTGCCGACGGCACCACTTTATTTATTGTGCGCGTGGATTTAACAAAAGGTATTGGCCATTTGGTGGGGTTTGATACGGCTACCTATCAGCAAGTTGAAGATTATCAGGTAACGGTTGGCGGGCTGCACGATAGCCAGTTGCTGCCCGATGGCACCATGTTGGTGACCAGTTCGGGGCTGTATGAATACCATGATGATGATAAGCACGATTTTAAGCGTATCGAAGATTCTTCGCTGGTGCATATCGATTTGCAATCCGGCAAAAAGCTGGAACAGAAATTCATTCACGATGATGCGCGTGTCATCGGCCATTTTGCGCAAACAGCGGGTGGAGGAATCATCGCGCTGACATCGATTGCGGATGAGGCAATTTCAGAAAAAGATTTTGGCCATATTTACCTGGGGAATGTGCAATCCAATAAATTGCGCAAGCTGGACATTGATCCCGCAACTGGGCCATACAAAGGCGAAATGCTTAGTGTTGCAGCCAACGATGATGGCACAATGGCGATGATTACCAATCCGAATGGCCGAAAAATGGTGGTGATTGACCCTAAAAACGGCACCTACATTACCACGCTGATGATGGCCGGAACTGCGGGGGTCTGTTATTACAAGCCGGCAAGGCAGTTTATTTCAAGCGCGCCTTCGGGCGTTTATTCGATTGAAGAGCATTCCGATCCCAACTTCAAGATGCGCAGATTAAGCCCGCAAGTGTGCACGAATGTGCATAATCTGTTAGTTTACGTATAGTGAAAGCGCTTATGCTTTTTTCAGAAAGCAGGTTTTAAGCACCAGACCTTTGACTTTTTCGGCGTTGCACTCGATTTCTTCCTCGTTGTAGGTGAGGCGAATGTTTTTGATCAGCGTGCCGCGCTTTAGGGTGGTGTTGGCGCCTTTTACTTTCAAATCTTTGATCAGGGTAACACTATCGCCATCGGCGAGCAGGGTGCCATTGCTATCTTTTACGTGTAACTCGTCGTTCATGGATGTGCTCGTTTCTGCGAATGCCTGGTGGGGCAAAAAGTGGTGCGGATGAAAGGACTTGAACCTTCACGCCTCGCGGCGCCAGAACCTAAATCTGGTGCGTCTGCCAATTTCGCCACATCCGCGCACGCGGGTAGTGTAGAGTAGCTGGGCGGGGCAGTGCAAGCGCAAACTGGCTTATATTCTGCTTGCTGGTGTGAAAAGCTT
>JBILFK010000059.1:0-8801 GCA_044351685.1 Rickettsiales bacterium
ATCCAAAGATAATCCGGTGTTTTATGTACAATATGCGCATGCGCGTGCAAAATCGCTGTTGCGTATGGCGCGCGAACAAGTGCCTGAGGCTGTGGCGGCTTCTGAAGCGCCCACCGAAGAACATTTGGCGCTGCTCACGCATCCGGAAGAATTGGCACTCATTCGACTGCTTGCCAGCTATCCACGCGTCATTGAACAAGCGGCAAGCGCACACGAGCCGCACCGTATCATTTATTATGTTCAGGAAGTGGCGGCGCAATTTCATGGCCTGTGGAATATTGGCCATGGCGATAGCGCCATTCGCTTTGTGCAGGCTGAACAGCCACTACTCACAACCGCACGTTTAAGTCTTGCGCGAGCTATGGCCAGTGTTGTAGCTTCGGGCTTGAATTTATGCGGGGTAACCCCAGTCGAGGAGTTGCGCGGATGAAACCAGAATTCAATGATTACAACAGCCGTGATACAGACGGTGCACATGGTGCATCGCGTGTGGTTTCGTGGGTGGTTTTGGCATTGGCCGCCAGCGGCTTTGTAGCGCTTGCATGGTATGCGTATCAATCGGGTAGCGAATCGGTAGATCCGAACGATATTCCTGTCATCGAGGCAGATAGTTCGCCAGTCAAAATATCACCAGAAAACCCTGGTGGTGAATCGTTCCCCCACCAAGATAAAACGATTTATAACACCATTTCCGGTGCACATGAGTTAGCAGGCGAAGAAAAGTTATTACCAGAGCCTGAAACACCCGTGATTAATGAACCCGAAGTCGCAGAATCTGAACCATCAGCACGCACATGGGTTCGCAAAAGCCTGAAAGAAGAAGGCGAAGATGCTGTTGCCGAAGCAACCGATACCCCACTCGCAGAGGCAACCGAGCAGGCAGTGGCTGCGCCCGCTGAAGAGAATAAAGAACCGGCGCCACTCGCTGAAAAACTAACAGAAGCGCCGCTTTTAGCCGAGAAGCCGCTTGCCGATCTGAATAAAACTCCCGCTCCTCAGGTGGCTGCTCAGCCGCCCGCTGCTGCACCTGCGCCGGTTGCCAAAAAAGAAATTCCACTAGAGCAGGGTAAGGAAATCCCCATTGTGGCTGGTGCTCCAGTGAAAGTTCCTGCTGAAGCTGCACCGACAAAGCCGGCTGCCGCCCCGGCACCTGTGCAGCAAGCATCGGGTGATTTTAAGGTGCAGCTGGGCGCCTATGGTTCGCAGGCCGAAGCCGATAGCAACTGGGCGCGTATCAACCGTAAACATTCTGCTGTTCTGGCTGGCAAGCCGTATCTGGTGGTGAAAGCTGTGCTGCCGAACGGCACCTATTACCGTTTGCGCGCTTCGGGTTTTGCATCGCCCGATGCCGCAAAACAGGCATGCAGCAAGCTTTCAGCGCAGGGTCAGGCCTGTTTTTACGCGGGAAAATAATGATCCCGCATGCGTTTATCTGTGGCATTGAAGGTGTGGAGCTTAGCGATAGTGAGCGTGAGTTTTTAAGGCATCATCAGCCTTACGGCGTGATTTTATTTGCGCGTAACTGCCAATCGCCCGCGCAGGTTTCGACGCTTGTGCAACAAATCAAAGCGTGCTTAACCCACCCGTTTGCATCCATATTGATCGATCAGGAAGGTGGGCGTGTCGCGCGCCTAAAGCCGCCGCACTGGCGCGCGTACCCTGCGGCTGCAACCTACGCCAAACTTTATAAAACCCACCCCGCCGATGCGATTTCGGCAACGCAGTTAAATGCACGACTAATCGCCGATGATTTGCGCGCGCTTGGCATTACCACCAACTGTGCGCCGCTGGCCGATGTGCCTTCACCCGAATGCCACGATATTATTGGGGATCGTGCGTTTGGCGATACGCCTTTGCAAGTGGTGGCACTGGCACGCGCACAGGCAAATGGGCTGCGCGAGGGTGGCATTTTGCCGATTCTAAAGCATATTCCAGGCCATGGTCGCGCACGCGCCGATAGCCACGAAGATCTGCCAGTGGTGGAAGCGTCGCGTAGCGAACTGGAAGCGACTGACTTCGCGCCGTTCCATGCACTGCGCGATATTCCGCTAGGTATGACCGCGCATATTTTATTCACCGCACTCGATGCCGAGATGGTTTCCACCTTTTCACCGAAAGTGATTACACTGATTCGTGAGCATATTGGTTTTGATGGATTGCTGATGAGCGATGATCTTTCAATGAAGGCGCTGCGCGGTAGTTTTGCCGAACGTGCCGAGCGCACGCTTGCCGCTGGCTGCGATTTGGTGCTGCATTGTAACGGTAATATGCAAGAAATGCAGGATATTGCGCGGGTGACCCCGGCCATGTCGAAAGCCGCAATGTTGCGTGCAGAACGCGCAAAATCGTGGTTGCCTGCGGTGCTATTGGCGTTACCCGATGATGCAATTATGCGCTGGCAGAAGTTTGCATAGCTGCTATAAACCGCGCAAAGAAAGCGAGGCGTTATGTCGATCGGAATTTGGGAATTAATGCTGATATTAGCAATTGTCCTGCTGCTGTTTGGCGCAGGCAAAATCACCCGCGTGATGGGCGAAGTAGGCAAGGGCATTAACGCCTTCAAAGATGGTTTAAAGGGCGACGGCGCAGCAAAAACCATTGCGCCCGGCACCGCTGAAGATAAAACCCCTAAAGCCTAAGCATCATGCTCGATATTGGCCTTTCCGAACTGGCGCTCATTGCCGTTGTGGCGTTGGTGATTCTGGGCCCTGAAGATATGATGCGCGGCATGCGCTACATCATGGAAATGGTAAAGCAGCTGCGTTCCGCATCGATTGCCGCGCGCGCGCAAATGCGCGAAGTGATCGAGGAAACCGGGCTCGAAGATTTAGCCAATCAAACACGCACCATTATCGATCTCGAAGGCAAGCCACAAATTGCCTATGATGTCAGCGAACTTGGTGCGTTAAGTGCACCCAAAAAAGAAATTCCGCATGACCCCGCCTGAGGCAGTACGTATGCCACTGATGGCGCACTTAGCCGAATTGCGCATGCGGCTGTTATGGGCAGTGCTAGGCTGGCTGGTGTTTTCGTGCGCTATTTTTATGTATGCCGAAGATATTTATCAGTTTCTGGCGATGCCGCTGGTGCAGGCATCAGGCGATGATGGCGGCGCGCACCGCCTTATATACACCGGCCTTGCCGAGCCATTTATCGTGTATTTAAAACTCACCATGTATGGCGGTTTTATGGCTGCATTCCCGTGGTTAGCGCTGCAGATTTATTTGTTTTTAGCGCCCGGCTTGCACACCCATGAAAAACGTGCGCTGATTCCTTATCTGTGTGCGGCGCCCATGTTGTTTCTGATGGGGGCTTCGCTTGCTTATTATGGCGTGATGCCGGTGGCGTGGGGTTTTTTCCTTTCGTTCGAGCAATTACCCGGCACTGCAGCAGTGCCGTTAATGCTTGAAGCGCGTATCAGCGAATATATCGGTATTGTGTGCCAGTTTATTATGGCCTTTGGACTTGCCTTCCAAATGCCGATTGTGCTGGCGCTGCTGACGCAGCTTGGCATCGTGAACCCCGAAGCACTGGCAAGCAAACGCCGTTATGCTGTGGTGATTTTGCTTACTCTGGCGGCTATCTTCACCCCACCCGATATAGTTAGCCAGCTTCTGCTTTTTATCCCGCTGCTACTGCTTTATGAATGTTCTATCTTCATTTGCAGACGCATCGAGAGAAACCATGCACGACATAAAATGGATACGTGAAAACCCTGAAGCCTTCGATGCCGCGCTTGCGCGCCGTGGCCTTGCGGCGCAATCGGCTGAGCTATTAGGTTACGATGAACAGCGCCGTCGCGAACTCACCGAGCTGCAAGAAATTCAGGCTAAGCGTAATGAAATTGCCAAGCAAATTCCGGAAGTGAAAAAAGCAGGCGGCGACATCGCCCCATTAATGGCCGAAGCGAACGCCGTGAAACTTCGCATCACTGAGCTTGAAAGTGGCGGTGAAGCCACGCGGTTGCTGGAAGATGCCTTAGCGCGCATCCCGAACTTGCTCGCTGCCGATGTGCCTGAAGGGGCCGATGAAGCGGGCAATGTAGAAATTCGGCTGTTGGGCAATATGCCAGCCATTGCCAGCCAAAAAGACCATGTAGCGCTCGGCGAAGCGCTGGGCATGATGGATTTTGAGGGCGCGGCCAAAATGTCGGGCGCACGGTTTGTGATTCTGCGCGGCCAGTTAGCGCGGCTGGAGCGGGCGCTTGGTGCCTTCATGCTCGATATGCACACGACCGAATTTGGCTACACCGAAACCAACCCGCCTTTTTTAGTGCGCGACAATGCACTGTTTGGCACGGGCCAACTGCCAAAATTCGCTGAGGATTTATTCAAAACCACTACCGATCACTGGTTGATTCCCACTTCCGAAGTGTCGCTTACCAATCAAGTAGCAGATAGTATTGTGGCCGAAGAAACCTTGCCTAGGCGCTACACGGCGCTTACGCCGTGTTTTCGCAGTGAAGCCGGTTCCGCTGGGCGCGATACACGCGGCATGATTCGCCAACACCAGTTTAGTAAAGTCGAGCTGGTAAGTATTACTAGGCCGGAAGATTCCGAAGCCGAACATGACCGCATGTTAAGCTGCGCCGAAGAAGTATTGAAACGCCTAGGGCTGCATTACCGTGTGATGGCGCTTTGTGCCGGCGACACCGGTTTTTCGGCGCGTAAAACCTACGATATTGAAGTGTGGATGCCTTCGCAGAATATGTTCCGCGAAATTTCAAGCTGCAGTAACTGCGGCGATTTTCAAGCGCGCCGCATGAAAGCGCGGTTCAAGCGCGCAGGCGGTAAAGAAACCGAATTTCTGCATACGCTGAATGGTTCAGGGTTAGCGGTGGGGCGCACATTGGTGGCGATTCTGGAAAATTATCAGCAGCCCGATGGCAGCATTGCGCTGCCCGAAGCGTTGTGGCCCTACATGGGCGGTGTTAAAGTGATAGGGGCGAAGTAATGGATCTGAAAAATACACGCATTCTGATTAGCAACGATGATGGCGTGGGCGCTGAAGGCATTGGCATACTCGAGCGCATTGCCCGCACCTTATCGGATGATGTGTGGGTGGTAGCCCCCGCACACGAGCAAAGCGGGGCAGGGCATTCGCTTAGCTTGCATGCGCCATTGCGCTATCAGCAAGTGGCCGAGCGCCGATTTGCAGTAACGGGAACCCCAACCGATGCGGTGCTGGTAGGCGTGATGGAAATTCTAAAAGATAAAAAACCCGGCCTCATGCTTTCGGGCATTAACCGTGGCAGCAACATGGCCGAAGATGTTACCTATTCCGGCACGGTTTCAGCGGCAATGGAAGCCACGTTGCTCGAAATTCCGGCCATCGCATTTTCCAATGTGGTGGTGGATAATGTGATTAACTGGGAGGCGCCCGAAGCGTATGTGGCGCAAATCATCATATCGCTCACCAAGCTGGAATGGCCAACCGGAACATTGATGAACGTGAATTTTCCACCGCTGCCTGCCTCGCAAATTAAAGGCATTCGAGCCTGCGCGCATGGCAGGCGCAAACTCGATGATAATTTACATCGCCGCGTTGACCCGCATGGCCGCCCCTATATCTGGATTGGTGGGCAACGTACCGACCCGTTCGAAGATCAGCCCGATGCCGATTATCGCCTCGTGCCGCAGGGCTATATCACCATAACCCCACTCAATCTCGATATGACGCATTACGCCATGCTCGAAAAATTGCATGCGGCACTAGGAAAAGGCACGGAGCAGGCTGCATGACCCAGCACGCGGAATTATTGCTTTCAGGTTTCCACACCACTTTGGCGGGGGATATGGCGAGCGATAAAATCCGGTTGCTTATGAAACTTCGCCGCGAAGGTATTACCGATACACGCGTGCTTTCGGCGATCGAGCAAACCCCGCGTGAAGCCTTTGTGGAAGAAGCATTCCGCGCGCGCGCCTACGAAGACCATGCCCTGCCCATTGCCTGCGACCAAACCATCAGCCAGCCCACCACCGTCGCGCTGATGACGCAGGCGCTGCAGGTGGAGGAAAAACATCTGGCGCTGGAAATTGGTACGGGTTCGGGTTATCAGGCGGCGGTGCTATCGCAGCTTTGCAGGCGCGTGCACACTGTCGAGCGTCATCGACCGCTGTATCAAACCGCTGTGGCGCGCTTCGATGCCATGAAGCTTCGCAATATCACCCCGCATTACGGCGATGGGTATAAAGGCTGGCCGCATGCCGCGCCCTATAGCCGCATTATGGTCACCTGCGCCGCCGAAGAAGAGCCACAGCCACTGCTTGAGCAGCTGGCCGATGGCGGCATCATGATTATTCCGCTTGGTGGGCACGTTGCCGATCAGGAATTGTTCAAAATCACCCGTAATGGCAGTCAGTTCATTACTGAACGTCTATTCACTGTGCGATTTGTGCCACTGGTTGAAGAAAAAGCCTCAAGCCATTGATTGTTTAATAAATCACACTTTCTATCCACAGAAAAAAACGGTAGATTCCATTGAAAGAAGGCTGTGTCCACATTGTGGAAAATGCCTCAAGTCGCTCGCACCGTTTACCTGTGGTATCTTTATGCGTCTTTCAACCGTCGCTGCACTGCTCATTCTTACAACTGTGATGCTTTCGCTTACTGCGTGCTCGCAGGATAACATGGCAAGCGTGGTCGATTATAGCGGGCAGGTATATACCCGCGCGCCCATGCCCGACCCCAAATATTCCAGCTGGAATCCGGCACCCAAAAACGAAACGATCGATTACAAATATAAAGGCTCCGAAAATTATGCGGTAGAAGCCGAAATTGATACCGTGGCCACCAGCGATTTAGCGCCACCTGTGGCGTCGCCTTCTGCTGTGAAAGAGGCCGAGCGCAAAGACGGTTCCTTCCTGCTGCCGGGAAAATCACCGCATTTTCGCTGGCCGGTACAAGGGCAGTTGTTGCGTAGCTACGGCGCTGAAAAACAAGGCGTAGTCAATGAAGGCATTGCGATTGCCACGCCGCGTGGCATGCCCATTCGT
Organism: Rickettsiales bacterium; assembly: GCA_044351685.1. GTDB lineage: Bacteria > Pseudomonadota > Alphaproteobacteria > Rickettsiales > UBA3002 > JALHRI01. The sequence goes on from JBILFK010000059.1 coordinate 6,996, forward strand.
GCCTCGGCCGATGGTGAAGTGGCATATGTCGGCAATGCGCTCAAGGATTTTGGCAATATGGTGATTTTGCGCCATGCCAACGGCTTCATGACATCATATGCGCATGCCGACCAAATTGTGGTGGCCGAAGGTTCGCAGGTAAAAAGTGGCGCGTTGCTAGGCTATGTCGGCAAAACCGGCAACGTTGCTTCACCGCAGTTGCATTTTACCCTGCGTGAAAACGATAAAACGGTGAATCCGCTTACCTATCTGCCACGCCAAGTGGCTTCTCGGTAATGTTACACGAAGATTAGTTGCACAGCCTGCTTCGTTTTGTAACTTGCGGCAATGAGTGAAATTTCTTTAGTTTGGCTACGGCGCGATCTGCGATTGCACGACCATGTGCCGCTGCATGCCGTACTGCAGGCACCACACCCGGTGCAGCTGGTGTTTGTATTCGATACCGATATTCTGGCGCATTTTCCAAACCCTAATGATCGCCGGGTTAGGTTTTTGGCGCATACGCTATGCCACCTGCATCAACAGTTACAGGCGCGTGGTGGTGGCTTGCTGGTGGTGCATGGCCGCGCCACGGAGGTTATTCCCAAGCTGGCGCATGTGCTTAAAGTGGCCACTGTGCATGTGAGCGAAGATTTTGAACCCCAGCCCATTTCCCGCGATGCAGCAGTAAAAAGCGCGCTGCCTGCAGGAACCACGATGCAGCAACACGTGGACCATGTAATGCTGCCTCCTTATGCGGTGCTAAAAGATAACGGCGAACCGTTCAAAGTATTCACGCCCTATTACAAGAAGTGGTTAAGCAAATTAAGCCCCATGAGTGCGGCAGAATACGCTATCGATGATGCCGGGCGTTATGCCGATTTTGTGGCTATCGTGAAGGCTTCTGAGGCGGCGGGGCTAACCTTATTGCACCCCGCACGTGGCGCAGCCGCTATGTTGGAAGCGATAGGCTGCCGCGATAATGCCGAACCATTGTGGAATGTAACGCAGGTGCGCGAGCGATTGGAAAACTTCATTCGCAGTAAATTGCGCGCCTATCCTGCTGCGCGCGATATGCTGGCAGGGCAGGGAACCAGCCAGATTTCACCCTATTTGCGGTTTGGTTTAGTAAGCGTGCGCGAATGTATGCGCGAAGCGCAAGCGCAGGGTGGCGGCGAAAAATGGATGAACGAATTATGCTGGCGCGAATTTTATATGGCCATTTTATACCACTTTCCGGAATCGGCACACACCGAGTTTATGGCGCAATATCGCGCACTTGTATGGCACGATAACCCCGAACATTTCGCCGCTTTCTGCGAGGGGCGCACCGGCTATCCGGTAGTGGATGCAGCGATACGCGAGTTGTTAACCACCGGCTGGATGCATAACCGCGCACGCATGATTGTGGCCAGTTTTCTTACCAAAGATCTGTTCATTGATTGGCGCAAGGGCGAAGCATTTTTTGCCCTACACCTTATGGATTACGAACTTTCGAGCAACGCAGGTGGCTGGCAATGGGCGGCCAGCACCGGCACCGATGCGGCGCCGTATTTCCGGGTGTTCAACCCTATTTTACAAAGTAAAAAATTCGATGCCGATGGGGCATATATTAAAGCCTACGTGCCGCAATTGCGCGGTATGGATGCACGCGATATTCATGCGCCATGGGAAAGCCTAATGCGCCCGAAAGAATACCCACTACCCATCGTAGATCATAAAATCGCAAAAGATTACGCCGTGCAGGCATTCCGCGCGCTTGGCTTCAAAATGGGTGGAGAATTACCCTAGCAATTTTTGCAGGCGGCCCTTCACATCGGCGCCAAG
>JBILFK010000060.1:0-8766 GCA_044351685.1 Rickettsiales bacterium
AAGCTCACCGCCATTCTTGGCGAGAAAAAAGAAACGCGTATTTTTGTACGCGGCGATACCGCCATTGATTATGGCAAAGTCATGCAGGTGATTGGCGAAATTACTGCCGCAGGCTACACCAAAGTGGCGCTCGTTACCAATAACCAGCCCGCACCTAAACCCAAATCGTGAGCTTAGGTGGTGGATTTTGTTGAGCGCCGCAGTCTATTTATTTCGCTGGGGCTGCATGTTGCAGCCATCATCATTACCATTGTCGGCTTTCCCTTTTTATCGCGCACGCCTGATCCAGAACCGTTCGTGATGACAGTCGAGGTGGTGCCGATTGGCGCCATGACCAACCTGCCCTCACAGCAAAAACCGATTCAGAAAAAACAGGAAACCGAAGCACCAAAAACCCAAAAACCCACCCCACCCACCGCCAAAGAAAAGCCCGCCGAAGCTGCACCACCCAAAGATGCGGTGCCGCTGCCCGATAAGGAAAAAGAAGAAAAGAAAAAGCCCGAAGAAAACCCGGAAGATAAAAAAGACGAAAAGAAAAAAGACGAACTGGCCGAACTGCTGAATAAAATGCGGCAGGAAGCCGAGAGCAAAAAGAACGCCAAAGACGAAAGCACGCAGGAAGAAAACAAAACCATTTCCGATAAACCCTACGATGATTCGCTGCCGCTTTCCATCAGCGAAAAAGATGCCATTCGCAGCCAGTTCATTAAATGCTGGCGCATGCCTGCTGGCTCGCCCAACCCCGAAGAGCTAGTGGTTACCGTATCGGTAGAAGTTAGCGCGGAAGGCGAAGTGCTGCGCGCCGAACTCGCCAGCGGCCAAAGTGGTAACTATAACAGCAACCCGTTTTTCCGCGCCGCTGCCGATGCTGCAATTCGTGCAGTCCATCGCTGCAGCCCGCTGCAAAACCTGCCTACCGATAAATATGGCAGCTGGCGCGAAATGGAACTAACCTTTGACCCTCAGGAATTGCTGTTCTAATTAGGCTCTGTCGTGTATATTAGGCACCGCCGCTTCGTAAAGCCTTTGTAGCGCTAGTTTCAGCTTAGCGGGTGGGTCAGATAGCTTTACTGCCGAAACAAGGCGACTGCGAATAGCCCCCTCTGGCAACGCATCTGTGGGCATGGAATCGGAGATGGTAACCGGCTTAGCGTCTTCAAATGCAAGGGTTTCTGGCAGCCCATCCGTCTCTGGTTTTTTAAGCCGCTTAAAACCTTTCCATTCCGGGTGTTTGGTAAAAAGTGAGCCATCTGCAAGAGTGTGTGTCGTTTCTGCTACCAGCGTTTCTGTAAGGGTTAGCAGCTCTTTATATGCGGCTCTTTATATGCGGCTCTTGATACTTCATTGCCAGATCTACAACGGAGTTCTCTTTTCAAGGTCTGATACAACCAACCAATATGCGATTCCGCAACAGTGACTGGGTTGATATTCGGGTAGTTATCCGAACGCACAAGATCAGACTGCCCAACCCTATCAATCAGCGAAAGCGTCAAATCAGGAGCAACCATGATGTTTTCATTATGCAAATCCGCACCAATTGGCACGATTTTCTGATATCCCACAAACGCAGCTTGTTCAAACGCACTGCGCAATGCTTCCGGGTTTGTGAGCAATGCCTTTACAAGCTGCGTTCTATTTTCTTCTCGTTTGCCATTGGAATGGTTTTCAAAACCGCAATCAATAAAATGGGCAAGGGTTATACCCGGGTGTTTACGAACAATCTCGATGCGCGGGATATCTTGCTTGTTATCACCCCAATGCAACAGCGATTGGCTAACTTTGGGGCCCACAAAAAAGAAATCTGGCACTGTAAGTGATTGCTGCGGCGAGGTCAGCGAAGTGCTGTTGAGTAATTGCTCGCGCACTCCAGCAACATTTTTCTTTCTTATGCGCAACAAGTAATCTTCAAACCCTGCAACGGGAATATCATAAACGGCAAATGTCGATGCACTTTTTTCATGCAAAAGGGACTCTGCAAGCAACGCTTGCACAGTTGACGGGGGCTGTGGTGAGGGTTTGGATTCCACCATATCCGTAATTTTATCAAATCCGCTGCCCGAAAAGGTTACAGTTGCATGAAATTGCCGCAGTTTTGGCAAAAATCAGCATTTGAAATTTATACGGCGCGTGTTAGCTTGCGGCACAGAAAATAGGCTGCTATGACGCAGCAAAATTGGGGTTATCTATGCTACGCTTCGTTACGTTATTTGCTGTTTTAATGCTGCCCGTTACTGCCAGCGCTGCGCTTAAAATTGATATTACCAAAGGCAATGTCGACCCATTACCCATTTCCGTCACCGATCTTACGGCACCCGATGCCGCCACCAGCGCGATTGGCCGCGATATTTCCGGCGTGATTGCTGCCAACCTTGAGCGTTCTGGCTTGTTCCGCCCCATCAGCTCTTCGGCCTTCATTGAAACCATTACCAATGGCGATGCCGTGCCGCGCTTTGCCGATTGGCGACAAATTAACTCGCAGGCACTGATTACCGGCACTGTCACGCAGGAAGGGCCCGATCGTTTGCGCGTAAGCTTCCGCCTGTGGGATGCGCTGGCCGAAGTGCAAGTTGCCGGCAAGGAATATAACACCTACACGCGCAACTGGCGCCGTGTTGCCCACCTGATGTCAGATGAAATTTACAAACGCCTCACCGGCGAAAGCGGCTATTTCGATACACGTATTGTGTATGTGGCAGAATCTGGTCCTGCCACGCGCCGCATCAAACGTCTGGCCATTATGGATCAGGATGGTGAAAACCATAAATACCTCACAGATGGCGGAATTCTGGTGCTAACGCCGCGCTTCTCACCGAATACGCAGGAAATTCTCTATATGTCGTATGCGGGCAGCCAACCACGCGTGTTCCTGCGTGATCTGCAAACGGGTCGCGAAGAAAGCTTGGGGCGCTTCAACGGCATGTCGTTTGCGCCGCGCTTTAACTATGATGGTTCGCGCATGTTAATGTCGATTGCACAAGGCGGCACTACCAGTATCTATGAAATGGATTTGCGCTCGCGGCAAATGCGCCGCCTCACGCAGGGGCCGGGCATTGATACCTCGCCTTCCTATTCGCCCGATGGCTCACGCATTGTGTTCAACTCTGATCGCGGCGGCAGCCAGCAGCTTTACACTATGGATGGTAACGGCGGCAACGTGCAGCGCATCAGCTTTGGCGAAGGGCGTTACGGCACGCCAGTCTGGTCGCCACGTCAGGATCTGATCGCTTTCACCAAAATGCATCGAGGTAGTTTTTATATTGGTGTCATGCGCCCCGATGGTGCTGGCGAACGCCTGCTGACCCAAAGCTGGCTCGATGAAGGCCCAAGCTGGGCACCCAATGGTCGCGTGCTCATTTTCAGTCGCGAGTTTCCGGGTGGCAGCGGCGGCAACCGCTCGCGCCTCTACTCGATTGATATCACCGGCTATAACCTGCGCGAAGTGATGACACCGATGGATGCTTCTGACCCCGCATGGTCGCCTCTTTTACCAATGTAATTGGGGTGCTGTGCCTACGCGGCAACAGTTAAGCTATTGATATTATTTTATAAAATTCGTTTTTGGCGATTAATTTAGCAATGGTTGCTAAAATGCAACATCGACGCGTCACAATATATAAGTAGCCCCTATTTGAAGTGAGATGCGCTTGCGTTTTGGTAGGCGTTGTGCAATGTGCACTCACGGCCTAACGGCATGTGTCAATTTTTTTAACTTATTGTGATATCAGGAGATTTAATAATGAAAACGACAGCTTTGGCATTAGTTTCTGCTCTTTTCCTGCTGGCTGCTTGCGATAGCGCTGGTACGGATGCAAATGGCGCTGGTGGCGCTGGTGGTGCTGGTGGCGCTGCTTCGGGCCCAGGCTCGCAAGCTGACCTCTCGACCAACATTGGTGACCGCGTATTCTTCGCTTACGACGCTGATGCACTCAGCTCGGAAGCTCAGGCAACCCTGCAGCGTCAAGCTGGCTGGCTGAAACAGTACGGTAACGTACGCGTTGTTATCGAAGGTCACGCCGATGAGCGCGGTACCCGCGAATACAACATTGCTCTTGGTGAGCGCCGCGCAGCGGCAACCAAGAACTTCCTCGTAAGCCTCGGCGTAGCTGCTGATCGCGTTTCGACCATCTCGTATGGTAAAGAGCGTCCAGCTGTTGTTGGCAACGACGAGTCGGCCTGGGGCCAGAACCGTCGTGGCGTAACCGTGATTGCTAACTAGTCACGTTACGAACACCAAACGAACCCCTGCAGGTGAATCCATCTGCAGGGGTTTTTTGTTTGTAGTTTTTTTACGCTTGCATTAGGCATAGCATCGGCCGCTTTCACGGAGTTCTTATGCGCAAAATATATCTCATTCTTCTGGTTCTCATCACTAGCCCCGCAATCGCGCAGGATGCTGGTGGCCTTAACGATCGCTTGAACCGCCTAGAGCGCGACATCACGTTTTTGCAGCGGCAGATTTATCGTGGCGCCAATGTAGACCCATCCGCCGCTGGCGCGCCTGTTGAAGCAGGCAGCGGTGCTGCGCAATTACAAGTGCAAATTTCCGAAATTCAAACCCAAATGCGGCAAATTCGCGGCGGGCTCGAACAGGTGCAATACAGCCAATCGAAAATCAAACAAGATCTCAAACTGCTCAGCGAAGATATCGATTTCCGCCTGAAAGCACTTGAAGAAGCGGCAAAGCAACCTGCTGAAGAAGTAAGTGCAGCAGAAGAAAAGAATGTGCCGGAAGAAAACCTCAAAGAAACAGAATCACCTAGTGAAGATTCAGTAGCGAAAAAATCTGCGCCGCCAAAAAACACTCAAACACAATTCAACGACTCCGATACGCATTATAATTTCGCCTTCGATCTGCTGAATAAGAAGCAATACGATAAAGCCGCAGCCTCGTTCACTGGCTTTGTACGCGAATATCCCAAGGATCCACTGGTACCTAACGCGCTCTATTGGCTGGGCGAAAGCTATTATGCGCGCGGCGATTATGTGCGCGCAGCCGATGGGTTTCGTCGGGGCTATGAAGCAGCACCCGAAGGCCAGAAAGCCGCCGATAATTTGTTGAAACTTGGCCTATCACTTGCCAATGTGAAGCGTAAAGAAGAAGCCTGCGTGGTGCTGACACAGGTGATTACCAAATACGATCAGAAATCGCAGGCCGCCACCCATGCGCGCGCCGAACAAGCCAAAGCCCGCCTTGAGTGTGGCAAGTAATAGTATCGCGCCCGCACGCAGCCATTATGCGCAGCTAAGTGAAAGCTTTTGCGATGCGCTAGATTCTCTTGGCCCGTTTGAACCGGAACCCCATATCGCTATCGCCGTTTCCGGTGGCAGCGATAGCATGGCGCTATTGCTGCTTGCACAGCACTGGGTTCAGCAACAGGGCGGCACGCTCACCGCACTCACCGTCGATCATCGCCTGCGCGAAGCCTCAACGCACGAAGCGCAACGCGTGGCGCAGTGGTGCGAGGCACGTGGTATTGCGCACCATATTCTTACCCCCGCCCATACCCGTGCGGGCAATAACCTGCAGGCGGCCGCACGTACATGGCGTTATCAGGCGCTGACCGATTGGTGCAAAGCACAGCATGTATTGCATTTACTCGTCGCGCATCATCAGGGCGATCTCATTGAAACACATTTGCTTCTGCAAGCACGCGGTGCCACGCAAGATGGTGCAGCCAGCATGCCACGCATGCGCTTAATGCACGGTGTCCGCATATTACGCCCGTTACTTGCCTTCAGCCGCAATGAACTCCGCGAGTATCTTGCCAACGAACATCAGGAGTTTATCGACGATCCAAGCAACAGCGATACGCGCTTTGCGCGTGTACAGTTGCGCCAGCAACTTGCTGCTTCTGCCACCAATACGCATCACACGCTGCACAGCATTGCCATTGCGGCAGATAGGCGCAAAGCGCATGAAGCTGCCTTAGCAGAAGCGGCTTACCGCAGCGTCACGTGGTATGTGGGAAACGATGTGCGCATGGATGCAGAAGCGTTTTATGCACTTGAACCCGAACTGGCCACCACCTTACTTGCTAATCTGTTACGCAGCCTGAATGGTCGTAGCAGCCGGCCACGCCGGCATGAAACCCTGCATCTCTATGAAACATTACGCACAGAAGCCGCAAAAGCCACGCTGGCTGGCGCTATTATCATTCGTAGTGGCGCATGCATTCAGTTTATGCGCGAACACACCCAGCACGCTAAGACGCCTGCTCCGCTATTGCCACTGGCTCCCAGCCCCTTTTGGGCTTGAATGCCGCCGCTACTGTGCATATATAAAGCGTAACAGGGGAATGGTATGCCAAATCTTTCACGTAATTTTTTAATCTGGGGCGCGATTGCGCTGGGTCTGGTATTCATTTTCAATGTCGCAGGTGGCGGCAATGTACCAGAATCTGGGGGTGGCACCGCCCTCAGCTATTCCGAATTTTTAAGCCGCGTGGAATCGGGTGAAGTTTCCGATGTCACCATCCGCGAATCGCGCGAGAATGGCACCCGAATCGAAGGCCACCTCACCAGCGGCCAAAGCTTTGCGCTGCAAGCCGTGGCTGACCCGGCGATGGTCGATAAGCTTCGTGAAAATGAAGTGAAAATTTCGGCTGCCCCCGCCTCCACCGGCATGGATTCGTTCTGGAGCATGTTTCTCTCATCATGGCTGCCATTTTTACTGCTAATTGGCGTGTATGTATTCTTCATGCGCCAAATGCAATCGGGCAAGGGGAACGGCGCCATGGGCTTTGGCAAATCGCGCGCGCGGTTGCTCAATGAAAATCACGAGCGCGTGATGTTCGATGATGTCGCCGGTATCGATGAAGCGAAAGATGAACTCACCGAGATTGTCGACTTCTTAAAGAACCCACAAAAATTTCAGCGCCTTGGCGGCAAAATTCCGCGCGGCTGCTTGCTGGTTGGACCTCCGGGTACCGGTAAAACATTGCTGGCGAGAGCCATTGCCGGCGAAGCGGGCGTGCCGTTCTTCTCGATTTCCGGTTCTGATTTTGTGGAAATGTTTGTGGGTGTGGGCGCCAGCCGCGTGCGCGATATGTTCGAGCAAGGCAAAAAAAATTCGCCCTGCATTATTTTCATCGATGAAATCGATGCGGTAGGGCGTCATCGCGGCGCCGGCCTTGGCGGCGGCAACGACGAACGCGAACAAACACTTAACCAGCTGCTGGTGGAAATGGATGGGTTCGAAGCGAATGAAAGCGTGATCCTGATTGCTGCCACCAACCGCCCCGATGTGCTTGACCCAGCCTTGCTGCGCCCCGGCCGCTTTGACAGACAAATCGTGGTGCCCAACCCCGATATTGAAGGCCGCACCAAAATTCTCAATGTGCATTTGAAAAAAGTGCCGCTTGCCCCCGATGTCGATGCTCGCATTATTGCGCGTGGTACGCCTGGTTTTTCGGGCGCGGATCTGGCCAACCTTGTCAATGAGGCCGCGTTGCTTGCCGCCCGCCACGATAAAAAAGTGGTCACCATGCGCGAGCTTGAATCGGCCAAAGATAAAGTGATGATGGGTGTCGAGCGCAAATCCATGGTGATGAGCGACGAAGAAAAACGCATGACGGCCTTCCATGAATCCGGGCATGCGATTGTATCGCTGCATTATCCTTCGTCCGATCCCATTCACAAAGCCACCATCATTCCGCGTGGCCGTGCGCTTGGCATGGTGATGCGTTTGCCGGAATCGGATAAACTCTCGTACAAGCGCGAAAAAATGTATGCCGATCTTGCCGTTGCCATGGGTGGCCGCGTTGCTGAAGAACTGATTTTTGGGCACGAAAAAGTATCCAGTGGTGCATCCAGCGATATTCAGTATGCCACCAAACTGGCACGCGCCATGGTTTCCGAATGGGGCATGAGCGAGTCGCTTGGCCCGGTGCATTACACCGCAAACGATAATAACGAGCCTTTCCTAGGGCAAACCATCTCGATGACGCGCACCACTTCTGAAGCAACCGCTGCGGCCGTGGATGCCGAAATTCGCCGCCTTGTCACGGAAGCGCATGCCGCTGCCACGCAACTACTTACTGAATTCCGCCATGAACTTGATACGCTAGCGCTGGCACTTCTGGAGTATGAAACATTGAGCGGCGATGAAATTAAACAGCTGCTGGCGGGCGAAAAAATTCATCGCCCCGACCCTGAAGAACTGAAGAAAAAAGCAACACGCAGCACCTTGCCTTCGTCACTCCGCCCGGCTGAAGAATCCGATTCAGGCAGCGGCCAACCACCGGTGATGCACTAGACGCGTTTTTTGATTCTCGCTTCGGCAAAAAAGCGTGCGAGAAGCAGACTACTCTGAAAGGTTTTCTTGCGTTACGCGGTTGCGCCCTGATTTCTTGGAACGGTACATGGCCTCATCGGCATGCTTCAATAAGGCTGCAGGGTTATCGGTGCCGTGGCGATAGCACGCCACGCCCACAGAAACCGTAATCACCCCATAATTTTCACCCGTATCGCGGCGTTTCATTTCGCGGCTGGCAATGGCTTTACGAATAGCATCGGCCACAATCATGGCGCCACCAATCGGGGTTTTTGGCAAAATCACGGCAAATTCTTCGCCGCCAAAGCGCGCCACCATATCCATCCCCTTCACGGAATCGGTGAGGGTACGCGCTACAATTTTCAGCACCTGATCGCCAATATCATGGCCAAAACTATCATTGAAGTTTTTGAAGTGATCAATATCGAGAATCAGCAAACTCAGCTGCTGATCTTTCTCTTTGGCTTCCTGAAGGCCTTCTTGCAGGCGCTTAT
>JBILFK010000005.1:0-23520 GCA_044351685.1 Rickettsiales bacterium
TGCAGCCCCTGCATCCCAAAAATCGACCGACATTCTTGCCTTTACCAAAAAAGCGTTAAACGCCTACGCCGCCAAAGCAACCCACACGCCTGAAGAGAAACAACTGCTTACAGAGATGCGTCTTGATCGCTACGATAAATCCGCAGCCTACAAACGCAAACTGCGTCCATTGACGTTCGACATGTTGAACCAATGCAGCATTTCTGCTTACGATTATGAAATTGCATGGACCAAAAATTTCGAAGCATGCCTACCAACCCCCACCCCAGCCAACTGCGCCGCGCAACTGATTGAACACAGCAGCAAAGGCTTTCTGCCCGAGCTTGCCAAGCAGGTGGATGCAGGTGAACAGCAATCAAAGCGCGCTTTCCCGCGCTGTAGCAATGTTTCCACTGAGGCAGATGTTAAGGCATTCATGGATGCCCATCAGTTCAAAAAAATTGTACTGAAAGAGCATCACAGCAAGCAGGGCTTAGGCATTTACAAAATTGAAATGCGGGAAGATGGCTCACTTCAGGCTTCCAGAAAAGGTAAGCCCATAGAACTTTCTTCTGTATTATCCAAAAGCCCACTTCTGGCGATGGAGTGGCTTGAGCCGCAAAAGGGCGATATCCGTGTTATCGCGGTTGGGGGAAAAATTCTTGGTGGCTATAAGCGCCTTCCCAAAAAAGGCTCTGAGCTGGCGAATTACGCACAAGGCGGCAGCGCGGCTGATTACGAGCTCACTGCAGAAGATCGCCGCATTGTCGATCGCACGCTTAAAGCTCTTGGCGATAAAGGATATCACTGGGTGGGTGTCGATTTGCTGGCTAATGCCGAAGGCAGACGCTTTGTTTCCGAGGTGAATATCGGCTTTTCCGGTGGCCTCGAAGAAATCCACGATTTCGAGCTGAAAAACCGACCCAAAACCCCCAACGCCGGCGAGCGCTTTGCCCAAGCCATGGCCGAGCTTGGCCAGAACCGTAGCCGTGCTCTCGGTGCTGCGTAATCGCGTGGTGGTGAGTGGGTGGTGGCCAGGGAGGGAATCGAACCCCCGACACGGGGATTTTCAATGGTTTTAAGCCAATAGGCCGCAACACTTCACCGCACATAGAATCAAGGCAAACAGCCGCATTTAGCCTACGCGCTTGTGATAGCATACTGAGAAGTGTTGCCCGTTTTTACTCCCAACTGTCCCGCCAGTGTCCCATGGAACAAGCTGGTTTATATCAAACCCAATAAATCAAAAATGGACACATCAATGGGGGCTGGACAACATTAGAATTTATCTAAGCCTTTGTGTATTATCTCGAGGCGCAGCAGGTGCTTGACCACCAACTTGTTGCGACGTTCCTTTTGCAAGCGCGACTTCCATTTGAACATCTGTTTCCAGGCGTGCTCGAATTTCATCGCTACTACTCGCGCTAGCACCTGAAGCTAGTGCGTCTACTAATTCCGCCACCTGGGCACATATTCTATTCTGCTGCGCTCTGTACGGGCACAATCGCTTGCAGTCACTTCAGGAAGCGCGGCTCATACTTAGGTAACTGGGGTTTGTCAAACGGGCTCTTGGGGTGCGTTTTTCAGCCGGTAGCGAAGGGCCTCAGGCCGAACGCGCAGGCAGGTCACCTGGTTCGGGTAGATAGGTTGCCTCGCGCCCCTGTCGCACCAAATCGTTGGCAAGCCGAATATTACGGTCATAGACATCGGCACTAGTGAGCACCAGATTATCCTTCCAATCCTCGCCCTCGCCCGTACGGTGACGGGCCGCCTGCACATCCTTCTTCAGCACCGAAAGGCATGGATAATGCACCGCGCTGCTGATAAAAACATCGCTGAAATTGGTTTTCAGATCTTCGACTGTATCGATGAGCTTCACAATTGTGGGGCCAGAGAGCAAATCATCTTCTGCCATACTTGATTGCAAGACGGTGCTTCGCAGTTCATAGCGTGAAACGCCATGACGATTCGGTATGCGTTGCACTTGCAAATGCCCGAGCCCGTGTTCTGCCAGCACCTCGTTGATAAGCTGACGGGAGCTCATGGGGTTGGGATAAGAGCGTTTCGTATCGGTTCCCTTATAATGGATGGGGTGCGGCTCTTCCATCATGGCATCGGTGGTACCCGCAGCGGTTTTTAGCACTAGCGCATGACGTTTGCCTTTGGGATGCGCTGGATCATCAATCACCTCATGCAGAATAAAGCGTATAGCGGGTGTGCCGGTAAGTGATGCGCATACGGCCTTATGGTGCTGCATGATGTATGGATGCTGAAACAGGTTCTCGCTGATGCAATCTGGATGGTGCCCACTATTCTTGGCGTTGCCACTATACACTAACGCTGGATCGCCTTCGGAATACTCGATATCCGGCGGCACTGCGATTGAATCGTAGGCGCTGGTAAAGTACGTCACCGAGACCCCCTGACTCTGATAATATGGATGCATCAACTTCTCGTTCATCGATTGCACCGTCACCGAGATGCTGCTTAGGATTTCCTTGAGGCTGGTGCCTTCCGCCGGCACAAACATGGGGTGCTCGCCGCGCGTTGCATGCAGCGTATGGGTCAACAGACGCATGCCATCGCGGAAATCGTTCCCACCCTTGCTGAATCCGAAGAATAGTGCCTTGCGAAGAATTTCCGGTGCATCGGCCCGCAGGTGGATAGGCCCTTCGCCCGTCACGAATTGCGGTGGACGCTTGCTTGCATCGAGTGTGATGCGTTCACGGTCGCCATCTTCCACGGCAGCTTGCAGCAGCGTGCTCACCATCGACATGGCAATCGGCGAGACGCTTTGGAAGTTATCCTGCGGGATTGCATCCTTGTCGGCTGCGCCGGCCTCATCGATCTCATGTAGGCGGCGGAAAAGTTGCTCCAGATTCAGGAAGTTGTTTTCACGCGTGTTGACGGCGGCAATCATCACCGTATCGCTTTTGCTGTGCGCCTGATCGATAGGCACCTGTCGCGCCCCGCGATCTTCGTGCACGACCACACTGAATTCTTTGTTGCCAACTTTTTTCTTGGCCGCCCCCTCGATCACTTCTTCGGTAAGCGTTTTTTTGCCAGTCGCGAAATCGATGAGATCGCTGTAGCCGGTGGTGATTGGCGTTAAATCATCCATGAATTCCATGAACGCGTGATTGGCGGTGATGACGATATTGGGGCCTGTGCCTTCGGCGCTTTTTCGCATCATGTCGGCGACTTCGCGCTCGGTAAGAATCTGGTCGGTGCCATCACTGCGTTTGGCGACATACGTGTTGTTGCGTGCATCGTCAAATATGCGGCTTTTTCTGTCCTTGTTCGGCCCCATCAGATCTTCGCCGAATTGTTTCAGCATATCGGCACGGAACAGGTCGTAGTCTACCGATTCGTTTTCTGACTGCGCAATAGATTTCAGATACGTGCGTAGATAGGAATTTTCATCCTGATTGGTCGCCCATACCGAGAAGATGGCGGTGAACGGATCTGGCATGATATCGGCCGTCATGTTCAGGCCCTTGATGATTTTGTGGTAAAGCTCGGAACCGTAAGCAGGCGCGGTAGTGCCGTTCCAGAAGGATTGATCCTCTTTAAATGCGGCGTAGGATTCGGCGGCGGGCTTGCAATAATCCATGACCTTGCGACCATCAAGCGTTTCGCGCAACAATCCTTTGAATCCCCCCTTCATGCCACCGGCTTTGTGACCCGCATCGCGGTATTTCTCGATGATATCCAGCCACTGAGCAAAGCTGAGGTTTGGAATCGCGGCGCTGGCCGGTTGGGGAATTTCGTTCATAGAGAAATCCTGCAGATATTTCCCTCCACTCTACCCAAAAGTGAAAATAATTGCATGCTGCGCTGCGGAATAAATGAAGCATCTTCATGGAGTTGTCATATTTGACTCGGAAGCTCGCAATGGTTTTAAGCCAATAAGCCACAACACTTCACCGCACATAGAATCAAGGCAAACAGCCGCATTTAGCATATGCGTTTATGATTGCTTACTGTGAAGTGTTGCCTGTTTTTACTACCAACTGTCCCGCCAGTGTCCCAAAAGCAATAAATAGCCGAATGGCGGCTATGAATAAAATTGGCAATAAATGGCTTATTTACTTGGGAAAACGATGGTGGCCAGGGAGGGAATCGAACCCCCGACACGGGGATTTTCAATCCCCTGCTCTACCGACTGAGCTACCTGGCCATGTGCGTGAGGGCAGGCATATACTAAAGCCCCCAAGTCTTTGCAACTAGTGATTTTCACCCGGCGGAAAGGCCTGTTCTAGCGCCTCTTCATCCACATCATCGAGCTCGACGGCGGGCACCGCATAGGATTCGGTGAACCAGCGGTTTAAATCGACCTCGCGGCAGCGCTTCGAGCAAAACGGTTTATGCTCGGGCGCGGCGGGTTTTTTACAGGTGGGGCAGGCGGGCATGCTAGGCACAATGCACGCACTGGGTGTTTTCGATGTAACGCGCTTCAGCGCGGTTTGCCGGGGTGAGGGGGCGGCCGCAACCCATGCACATGGTGATATCGGGGTTTTTTACCAGCCCATGCCCTACCGCTACGCGGTTATCGAACACATAACAATCGCCTTGCCACAGGCTTTGTGCGGGGGGAATCGATTCCAGATACGCCAGAATGCCACCCTTCAGGTGATAGACATGTTGAAAGCCCTGCGTAAGCAGATACGAAGAATATTTATCGCATCGAATGCCACCCGTGCAATACATCGCCACATGCGGGTGCGTGTGCGGGTTCAGGTGTTGGGCCGTGAAGGCACACATTTCGCTGAAGCTGCGCGTATCGGGGTTTACCGCGCCAGAGAAATGGCCAATCACATATTCATATTCGTTCCGCGTATCGATGGTGATGATATCGGGGCGGCTAATAAGCGCGTTCCAATCGGCAGGTGCCACGTAAGTGCCCACGCACACATTGGGGTTGGCTGGTGCGCCCAGCGAGATCAATTCCGGTTTCACCTTCACTTTGCAGCGATCGAAGGTTTGCGCGGTGTAGTGGCTTAAGCGGTGATTAAGCGCGCGGAAAGGTTCCATGCTACGCAGGTACGCGATGATGGCTTCTATCGAACTTTGCGCACCGGAAATGGTGGCGTTAATGCCCTCCGGCGCCAGCGTGATAGTGCCGCGAATATCGAGCGCGCGCATGGTTGCCAGCAGCGACGGCTTTAGCGCCGCCGGTTCGGGCAGGGGGGTGAAATGATAAAAGGTGCTGACCAAAATGCTGCTCATGCGGGCGACATACCGAAAAACATCGGTTTGTGCAAGGCTGCTATGGGCCTATTGGGTGGTGGTGCCGCCTATAGGATGTGCTCGGGCTTTGCCCTGCGCGTTCGTGCTAAACTCGCCAAAAGGCTCGTTAAGCGTTGGAGCGAACCTAGGTTCTCATCCCTAGCCGCAACCACACATTGAAATGTGTGGTGCCGCCTATAGGATTCGAACCTACGACCCCCTCATTACGAATGAGGTGCTCTACCAGCTGAGCTAAGGCGGCACACTAACCGCAGATGGGCAGGGCAATAACTGAAAACAGCCGGGATGCCAACTATTTCTTCAGGCTGGCAGCCAACACGCTATGGCGGCGGCCATAGAACAGGTAAATGATCAGGCCAGCGAGGAAGAACAGCTTCAACTGCACGAAGGTTGCCCAAGGCATTTGCGCGATCAGGTAACCGCAGAAGGCAATGCCCAACAGCGGCACTACCGGCTTGAATGGCGTGTTATACGGGCGCACCAGATCGGGCTGGGTGTAATGCAGATACAGCACGCTTAAGCACACAATGGCGAACGCGCACAACGTGCCAAGGCTTACCAAATCGCCCAGCTGGCTGATAGGGGTGGTGCCAGCGGCAACCGAAACCATCGCGCCCACTAGCAAGGTGTTGAGGTAAGGCGTTTGGAATTTCGGGTGCACTTTGGAAATGAATTTTGGCAATAAACCATCGTTGCTCATGGTGTAGAAAATACGGGTTTGCCCATACATCAGCACCAGCATCACCGAGGAAAGCCCCATAATCGCGCCCACCTTAATGATAAACGAGAACCAGCCCAGGCCAATCGCATCAACGGCAACGGCCATTGGGTCAGGCACGTTTAGGGTGCTGTAATGCACGACACCGGTAAGCACACCAGCCACCAGCATGTAAATAATGGTGCAGACAATCAGCGAACCGATAATACCGAACGGCATATCTTTTTGCGGATTTTTTGCTTCAGCAGCGGCGGTAGAAACGGCTTCGAAGCCCACATAGGCAAAGAAAATCACCGAGGCGGCACGCAGCACACCATCCATGCCGAATTTGCCGGGGCCTTCATTTTCGGGAATGAACGGCACCCAATTATCGGTATTCACATAAAACACACCAATCGCGATAAACAACAGAATCACCGAAACTTTCACGAACACGATGAAGTTATTCACCGTTGCGGATTCTTTCACGCCCACTACCAGCAGGGCAGTGACAGCCAACACGCCAAGCGAGGCGGGCAGGTTGATGATGGCAGGAATTTGTGAGCCATCGGCCAGCGTAACCAGCGTGCCCGTGGGTGCTGCATATTCGGGTGGAATAATAACACCCAGACTTCCCATGAAGCTAACCAGATAGCCCGACCAACCCACCGCCACGGTGGAGGCGGCAAGCCCATATTCCAGCAATAACAGCCAACCCATGATCCACGCGAAGGATTCGCCCAGCGTAACATACGCATAGGTGTAGGCAGAACCAGAAACCGGCAGCACCGAGGCCAATTCAGCATAACAAAGGCCCGCAAACGCACAGGCAAGGCCCGCGAACACGAAGGAAAGGATAATGGCGGGGCCAGCATATTGCGCGGCGGCGGTGCCTGTCATCACGAAAATACCGGCGCCGATGATGCAGCCAATGCCTAAGGAAAGCAGATTCCATTTACCCAGCGTGCGCTTGAGCGCGTGGGTTTGGGCTTCGGCTTGAATTTGAGCAACAGATTTTTTGATGAAGAGGGTGGATAACATGGGGCCTCGCAGAGATTTGGATGTTCGTTGTGCCTTCTGTGTGAAAGAAGGGCGAAATCAAATCAATGCGTTAGCAGGCGAAAACCAGAATGGCAACCCGCGAATTACAACACGTTAATATGCTGCGGTGCGGCAAGGCTTGGCATAGCATTCCGTTACGGACTAGTAGCAGTGCCTCCGGAAGAGCGCGGCCTTACTGCGGCGGCAAGAACAATTGCTGCCTCGGCGGCATTATCTACTTCGCCTTCCACACCGGTAATTTCACCACCCAGCTTAGCACGAATTTTCTGGATTTCTGCAAGTTCATCAGGACCTAATGCGCCATCAAAAGTAATCTTAGAGGCATCAAAGTCTGTAACGCCTGCGCGCTCGGCAATGGTTTCCAACATGGCTTCAAGCGAACGCGTTTCATTGCGGTTAAGGCCATTGGAACTTGCCATAGCCTCAATGCGTTCAGCGACAGCATTAGGAGTTGAGGCAATGAGAGCATTTAATTGCTCGCGCAGTGCTTGATTTACGGTTGCTAAATCCAGCCCTTCTGGTGCTCCGTAGCCTGAAATTGGTTCAGGTGCTGTTTGCTCCGCCGACTCAAGAGCTGCTTTAGTAAGCGGGCCATACAGACCATCAACGTTCGGCTCGCCGCTTTGTAAAGTTTGTTCATTCTTGCCAAGCATGAAGAGCAATGTTTGCATTTCTGCGATACCATCATTGCCACTTCTACTGTTAGGCCGTGCGGTTGGCGCGCTAGCGCTTTCAGCGACACGAGCACCTAATCCTTCATGCTGATTGAGCGCCTGAACAATAACACCGTTGATTTGAGCAGGTGTCGCATTCGCGGGAAGCGCATGTATGCGATCTCTCATTTGGTCTAATATTGCTGTTCTTGTAGCTTCTTCAGCGACGCCCGCTGTGCGAAGTTCTCTATCGAGTGTGGCACGCGTTGATGTTGCTTCACGCATTGCTTCAATTGCGGCATCCACACGATCCTGACCAAGGGTGGTAACGTATTGCGAGTAGCGCTCGTTTGTCAGCGAATTCGTTCGTGGATTGATATAGGTTTCCCTGCCACCTCTACCGCCAACACGCTGTGTGCCATTACAATTTTTTAAAAATGTTAGAAATTGCTCTCTGTCCGCCGGATCTGTAATGGTTGTATTGGCATCTGCAACAGCAGCATCAAGCCTCTGGCGTGCCGTGGCGTATGCTTGCGCAGATGTCATCAGCCTTGCATCTCTGTTGGCTTCATTGCCGACCGGTGCAGCACCACCTGTGTCGACAGCATCTCTGTCACGTGTTGTAAACCCAGCCTGGCGCATAGGGGTTGTATCGGTTAAAGCTTCGGCGCGCGCGGGGAGAGCTGTCTCTGGGCCAGTAACTCCGGGGATTCGGATAGTTGCGCCACTCGATTCTACTGCATCCGCATTATAGGTAATGCGCTCACCAGTGAATGGATCTACCAACGGGATGCGCAGTAGCGTGTTTTCGTTAAGGTTGCGCGAACCGTTAAGTATGGCGGTTACGGCTACAGTTGAGATTCCATTGTAAGCAGCAATCGCATCGATCATTTTTGTGCGACTAAGGTTTGAGGCGCCAATGATGCTAGTTAAGCCATCTTTGCCCCCAGCCTCTGAGAAGCGCACTGTGGCGTAATCACCAGTGCCGTTGGGGCGCTCGGCACCTTCGATTCGTGCATCGCCGTAAAGACGTCCTCCTTCATCATTCCAGAGTCCGTGGGTATCAAACCACTCTCTGCGCGTCAAACCCGGAAGGTCTCCCGGGATAGTAAGTCGCGTGCCTGCAGGAACTCTACCAGAAGCAATGATTCTGCCCAAATCACTTTCTGGGCCGCCATTGACTCGAATTAACTCGTTCAAGAGTTCACTTTTGTTGTAGGATCCTGTTTGTTCCGATGCGCCGTCAACAACATCATTGATATCTAGAGTTTCTGTGGTGACAATGGTAAATCTGTTGTCGGTATCAGGCATAGCTTGCTCCTAATCGTTTTGTTGCCGTATACACGGCGACTTATATTCAGTTATAACACCTCAACCCTTAAAATTTTATTAATGTGTGAAAGAAATTTGCTGCAAGTTTAGCAATGTTCAAAATGCATCAAATTAAAGCTAATTGAATGGCTTAACGCCAAAGCACGCCGGTGGCGTGCAACAAGGCAGCAAAAGAAATGCTAAAAAAATGCGGCTAAATTGCTTAGGCCACGCGCAAGGTGGTGAGCATATCGTGCACGGTGGAGCCCAGCGCCTGCGATTGCTCGCGCACCAGTAAGCATGCGCTTTGCATGTTGCCGGCTTGCTCGCCTGCCTGCTGGCTGGCTTCGGTTACCACTTCGACGTTGCCCGCCAACTGGCTGGTAAGCGATGCAGCCACCTGAATGTTGGCCGCGATACCGCGCGTGGAGGCATCTTGCTCTTCGACGGCGGAGGCGATCATGGTGGCGATTTCATTGATCTCCAGCACCGATTGGCTGATTTCCTGAATCGAGGCCACGGTGGAATCGGTTTCGCCCTGAATGGCGCTGATGATTTCAGCGATCTGCTCGGTGGCTTTGGCGGTTTGGGTTGCCAGATTTTTCACTTCCGAGGCAACGACCGAAAAGCCCTTACCGGCTTCGCCCGCGCGCGCGGCTTCGATGGTGGCGTTGAGCGCCAGCAAGTTAATTTGCGCGGCGATGTTGCGCACCAGTTCGATCACATCACCGATTTTGGCGGCGCCTTCGGCCAGACCTTTAATGGTGGTGTTGGCGTGGCCGGCTTTGGTGACGGCTTCCCGCGTGATGTTCGAGGAACGTGCCACTTGGCGGCTAATTTCTTCAATCGCGCCGGAAAGCTGCTGGGCGGCTTCGGCCACGCTTGATACGTTGCTCGAAGTTTGCGTGGCAATCGAGTAAAGGTCTTTCATTTTGCTGGCGACGGTGCGCGAGGCATCGGCCACGGTGTTGGCCGAATTATCGAGCGTGTTGGCCGATTCATTCAGCTTGCCGGCAATTTGGTTGACCGAAGAATCCATGGTGTCGGCCAGATCGCCGAGGATTTTTTTACGATCCGCATCGGCCTTTTCACGCATGCTGGCTTGTTCGGATTGCAGTTTTTTAAGGTTAATTGCGTTTTCCTTAAAAATTTGCACTTTGCGTGCCATGCTGCCGATTTGATCTTTGGCGTTCACGTAGGGCACTTCCACGCTTAGGCGATCTTCGGTAATGTCGCGCATGCGCTCGGCAAGGTTGGTGATGCGTTTGGTGGTGGCGTTATGAATATACCAACCCACGGCCATGTTCACGAGCACTGCGATGACAATTTGCTTCAGCAGATCGTGGTGGAAGCTTTGCGCGGCACCGATACCAAAATCTTCGACCACATGCTCATAGGCGCGCACGCCGAACAAAATGCCGACAATCGACAAGAAGAAGAGTGAAAATTGGAGTTTGGTAGTAAGGCTGGCGAAGAAACGACCCTTAGAAGAAACTTTTTGCTTTTGCATACACACCCTGTGAGGCTAATTTTTTATAAAACGACAGGCTACTCCTTTAGCGTGTTTTCACTTCTTATCAACGAGAAAATACAAAATAACCGCAGCGTTTTTAAAAACTACGCGCATCTGTGGTGCGGCGCGCGTGGCGGCAAGCCTTATGTTTTCAGCGCCTTTTGGCTGTTTCGCCTGCGGCTGAATTTTCACCTTGTCTTTTGCGTGCGCTTTGCTAGTTTCCCGCGCCTTGCACACTGCTTAACCAACGGCGCCACGCGCACAAGGTGAGTAGGCCAAGAATGCGCACCCGTAGCTCAACTGGATAGAGCACCTGACTACGGATCAGGAGGTTTGGGGTTCGAATCCCTCCGGGTGCGCCATTATCTCATTTCAAAGTCCCTCGTTGCACTCGGTGTACTTTGAAATTGTTACAGGAAGCAGCGCACCTAGAAGCGGTTCTTCGGTGCGATGTGGCTGGTTTTTCAGGCGCTTCATGGCCAGCACACCCCTCTAGCGGCGCTATCTTATGCTTTTAAAAGCCTGCTACTCCCCCGGGGTTCTGGTGGCCTTTGGAAATCTCCCTTGCATGCAGGCGTTAAAACGTGTAAAAGGCTGCCACTGAGTTTTGTTAACTACTCTGCGACCGCTGGCTGCGACAAGCAGCGCATTCTATCATTGGGAATGCTCGATCTTTTGATCTACTCCGCGTTTGACTAAGAGTGCTGGTACCCGCAAGGGCACCAAAACAATGCAAGCTCTCGCGCTACCTCGAACGGTTTGGGGTGGCGTTATTAAACGCCAATAAGGAGTTATCTCATGGCAACTGGTACAGTAAAATGGTTCAACCCAACTAAAGGTTATGGCTTTATCGCCCCTGATAATGGCAATAGCGACGTGTTCGTGCATATCAGCGCAGTCGAAAAAGCAGGCTTCAATGGCTTGAAAGAAGGCCAGAAGCTGGAGTATGAAATTGCCACCAACAAAGGCAAAGATTCTGCAGCGAACCTGAAACTCATCGACTAGTTCTTCGAGATTTTATGTAATGAAGCGGCGCGCCCTATGGCGCGCCGTTTTGTTTTGTGGCTACACGGATTGTTTCCCATAAAGGCATGGTGAATTACTGAGAGCATGCTATAGCAAAACTCCCTAACCAAAGGAGTTTTCTATGTATCAATTATACTATGCCCCCGGCGCCTGCTCGATGAGCGTGCATGTGTTGTTTAACGAGCTGAACCAGCCTGTAGAACTGCACCGCGTGTTGCTGAGCGAAGGCCAGCAGCAAACCCCAGAATTCTTGAAACTGAACCCGCGCGGGCAAATTCCATTGCTGGTGGAAGATGGCACAGCGATTACCGAAGGTGCGGCACAAATCATTTACCTGGCCGATAAACACCAAAGCCCGCTGTTACCTCGCGATGGGCTGGCACGCGCCAAAGCGCTGGAGTGGTTGATGTTTGCGAATGCAACGCTGCACCCTGCCTATGCCCGCGTGTTCTTCCTGCATAAAAATCTGGGCGAGGGCGCCGAGCAAAACCCGCTTTACGCGCCAGCGATTGCTGCGGTTCAGAAGCTTTGGGATTTGGTAGAAGTGCAGCTTGCGAACCAGCCGTATCTGTGCGGAAAAGACATCACGGTTGCCGATATTTTAATTACGGTGATGGCGAACTGGGGTGGCTGGCTGAAACAGCCAGTGACACAAGGGCCAAAAACCAAAGCATTGCTGGCACGGGTGATTGCACGCCCAAGCTATCAGAAGGCATTGGCGACTGAGGAAGTGGAATACAAAGCGGCAGCGTAAGTAAACGCGACAGCATGTGCGGCGAGGCCTTAATCGGGCTTCGCCGTTGCTGTTTCTGGGCGTGCCAGAAAATCGAATGAAATGCGCACGCGGTGGCCAACCCACCGGCTGGATGCCCACGCGCCAGTACCCACAAAATAGTCACGGCGGTTGATATCGAAATAGCCTTTGGCATGCACGTTTTCGCCGCGCGGTATGGCGGTGAAATGTACCTCTACGTCGTGCGTGATACCGCGTATGGTGAGTTCGCCGTAGGCGATGTAGTTTAAACTATCATTGGCAGTGCCGTGGTAATCGTCGCCGTTGCGCTCGATGTTGCTGCTTTCGAACGTGGCGGTAGCGTAGGTGGCGGTATCGAACCATGATTCGCCAACAATAGCGAGTTGCCTTTCGCGCCCTTCGACCCGCACACTGGCGAGCGGAATGCGGATACGGATTTTTGAATCCCAGAGCGTTTCAGGATCGAGTGAAATTTGTGCATCGTATTTTGGGAAGCTGCCGGTGAAAGGTTCGCCATCGTGCATGGCCTCGAACTGAATTTTGGAGTGTTTTTTAATCACTTCCCACGAGGTGGCGCTGGCACTTGCAGCGGCAAGTGCAACAGATAAACACAGAAGAAGCGGAACAAATCGCATAGCGCTAATGTAAAAGATAGGCACAGGCGGCGCACGCAGATTGTGATTTGATGCCATGCCCGATGCAACAATGCTTGCGCGTAGCTGCATCCATGCTACAACGCCGCGCCATGAGCACTGATATCACCAAAATCCGCAATTTCTCGATTATCGCGCATATCGATCACGGAAAATCGACGCTGGCTGATCGCCTGATTCAGGCGTGCCACGCCGTGGAAGACCGCGATATGCATGCGCAGATG
Source organism: Rickettsiales bacterium (assembly GCA_044351685.1). Taxonomy (GTDB): domain Bacteria; phylum Pseudomonadota; class Alphaproteobacteria; order Rickettsiales; family UBA3002; genus JALHRI01. Next base: position 13,123 of record JBILFK010000005.1, read on the forward strand.
CTAGATAATATGGATATCGAGCGCGAGCGCGGCATTACCATTAAATCGCAAACCGTGCGGCTGAACTATACCGCAAACAGCGGTGAAAGCTATGTGCTGAACCTGATGGATACGCCCGGCCACGTGGATTTTGCCTATGAAGTGAGCCGCTGTTTGGCAGCCTGCGAAGGCAGCTTGCTGGTGGTGGATGCCAGCCAAGGCGTGGAGGCGCAAACCCTCGCCAACGTGTATCAGGCGCTGGATAACCAGAACGAAATTGTACCCGTGCTGAATAAAATTGATCTGCCCGCTGCCGAGCCAGAACGCGTGGCGCAGCAGGTGGAAGATATGATTGGCATTGATTGCACCGATGCGCTGCATGTTTCGGCCAAAACTGGCCTTGGCATCCCCGATTTGCTGGAAGCGATTGTGGCGCGCATTCCGCACCCGAAGGGCGATGCCAATGCACCGCTGAAAGCACTGCTGGTGGATAGCTGGTATGATACGTATTTGGGCGTGATCATTCTGATTCGTGTGTTTGAAGGCAGCATTAAAAAGGGCCAGAAAATTCGCTTCATGAATGCGGGCATTACGCAAACGGTGGAAGCCGTGGGTGTGTTCGCCCCGAAAAAAACCACCGTCGGCATGTTGGGGCCGGGCGAAGTGGGGTTTATACAAACCGGTATTAAGCTGGTGGCCGAAACCAATGTGGGCGACACCATTACCGAGGAAAAGAATCTTGCTGCCGAACCATTGCCCGGCTTTAAGCCTGTGCAGCCAGTGGTGTTTTGCGGATTATACCCCGCCGAATCGGCCGATTTTGAAAACCTCAAAGATTCCCTCGCCAAACTGCGCCTGAACGATGCGAGTTTTAGTTTTGAGGCGGAAAGTTCGACCGCGCTTGGCTTTGGCTTTCGCTGCGGCTTTTTGGGCTTGCTGCACCTTGAAATTATTCAGGAACGCCTCGAGCGCGAATTCGACCTTGATCTTATCACCACCGCGCCAAGCGTGGTATATAAACTGACGATGACCGACGGCAAGGTAGAAGAGCTGCATAACCCTGCCGATTACCCAGAGGTTACGAAAATCACCAAAATGGAAGAGCCTTGGATTCACGCCACCATTTTTGTACCCGATGAATATTTGGGGAATGTGCTGGCGCTATGCACCGAAAAGCGCGGCGAACAGGCCAACCTGACTTATGTTGGCAGCCGCGCGCTGGTGGAATATAAATTGCCGCTGAACGAAGTGGTGTTCGATTTTTATGATCGCTTAAAATCCGGCACCAAAGGTTATGCGAGCTTTGAATACCACATTGATAGCTACCGCGAATCGGATTTGGTGAAGGTGAGCATTCTGGTGAATGCCGAACCGGTGGATGCGCTTTCCATGATCGTGCACCGCACGCAGGCCGACCCGCGCGGCCGCGCCCTGTGCAGCCGCCTGAAAGACCTGATTCCCAAGCATTTGTTCCAGATCGCCATTCAGGCTGCCATTGGCGGCAAAATCATTGCGCGTGAAACCATTTCGGCCATGCGTAAGGATGTAACGGCGAAGTGCTATGGCGGCGATATCAGCCGTAAGCGCAAACTGCTCGATAAGCAGAAAAAGGGCAAAAAGCGCATGCGGCAGGTGGGCAATGTGGAAATTCCGCAGGGCGCCTTTATTGCCGCGCTGAAAATGGGCGACGAAAGCTAGCCTTTCACACGGTGTGTTCATAAATACTTCATACAAGACAGCAGTGCGCCGGGCTATACTATCGCGGTAATGGAGTGCTATGCCCGAGCTAACACAACAGCAAATTGATGGAATGCAGCCGGAATTGCGGCTGATGATGATGCATTCTACCATCAAGCCGATTTTTACCGAGCAGTGCCAAACCACAACTGATCCAAATAAACCGCTGGTGTCGCAAGGGCTTTTTACCTGCACGGGGCTGCTGGTGTTGCACCATGAAGGTAACGGCCCGCCATCGGCCACGTTGTGCCATCTTGGATCATCACAAATTCGCGGCGAGCCGCTTAAATTTCTTAACGAACTGAAGAATAAACCGGGCAAAAAGGAAGCCATTTTTATTACTGGCAAAAAAAGCATGGGGATGGACCCAGACCCCGAAGCACAAGAACTGCGCGCAGAGCTTACCAATATAATTCCCGAAAGTGAGATTACTATTCACCCCACCATCCAATCGCCCGCGAAGGAAGGTTACGGGGTTGCTTACGTGCCGCGCAAGGGCAGGGCACCTGATATGCTATGTGTGATGGATTATAAGAACGATCGTTATGTAACCCCCTATTTCCCGTTCCAGAAGCAGCAGGCTTCGGGGCAAGGGGCTGCTACTGAGGTGAAGGGCGATTCTCCACCGCTCCCACCTAAGGGTGGTGGCGGGGGCATTGTGTAATGCGGCGCAGGGCGCCTTTATTGCCGCGCTGAAAATGGGCGACGAAAGCTAGCAAACCCTTGATTACAAAGGGGTGCCAGCAAATGCTTGCATGTTACAAAAAAAATGGCTATCACCCGCTTCTTTTCCGTGTGTGGGGGATTAGCTCAGCTGGTAGAGCGCTTGCATGGCATGCAAGAGGTCAGCGGTTCGACTCCGCTATCCTCCACCAAAACCAAGCCCGCTTTTTAGCGGGCTTTTGTTTTGGTGGGTAATGCCTCGTCGAAGCGCGTGGCGAAGCCAGCCATGGCTAGCAAATGCTAACGGGAATCACGGATGCTGCGCCCCGTGGCATTGATGGTATCGATGACCTGTTGATGGCGGCCTGCTACCATGAATTGTTGTGGATCGTTGGTGATATCGAATTCGCCGGTGTCTACATCTACCACGGCAAAGCGGTTTTGTGGTGTGGGGATAGCGGAAGCAGCAAGGTCTAGCTGAGACTGCGGCATGTTATAACGCATTTCCTGTTCAAGCGCGGGGGTGCTGTTTTGGGTGATGGTGTAGGGGCGCTGGTCGCCCTCTGCAGCGAAGACGACCCGGGTGATGTTTCTTAACTCTAGCCGTTCACCTTGGGGGCCTGTTAAGGTTAGGGTGTTTGTGTTAGGATCATATTGGCGGCTGAAATAGGTTACGGGGGCGCTGATGCGCACCACATTTGCGCCACCTTTGCCATCGATGACACCATCGAGCCGATCGCGATTAAACCCAAAATCATAATTCAATTCGTAGTAATCATTATCGTCGCTGCCTTGGATTTGCAGCGTATCAACATGTTCGATGGCATATCGGTTTGTTGGGGTGCGTGCATTATCGCCAGCGAAGATATCGTATAGCTGCTGGCCCCATGAAGTATCGATCTGTTGCGGGTTATCTACAATCGTGAGGCTGCCTGCATTGCTAACCCGTACGAGATCGCCACCGCCGCCATGATTGAGGCGCACAGCGTTGTTCACGTTGGCAATGGTAATGGTATCGGCGGAGGCGCCATCGGTAACGGTAACGCCATCTTCAATGCCAAATATGTTGAAGGTATTGGGGTTATCGGAGCCGGTGACTCGGCCGGTTCGGGCCTTGATTACATTCACGGTTTCCGTGCGACCATGCGATGGATTGTCAGTGCCGCTGCCAGTGTCGATATGGAAATTGTCGTAATTGCCGATGGTGACTGTGTCAATATCCGCGGGGTTGGGGCTGTTGTGGTAGAATGTGCCACCGCGATCATTGTATCCGTATTGAGAGCGTATGCTCACTCGTGTGTTTCTGCGCGTATTGGATTCGTATGCCATGCTCACCTATCCTTATAGGGTGCATTATAGCGCTTTTTGGCTTCTCTATCTTTACAGTTTCATGAAAACTTTCATCAGGAAAAGCGCTTCCCATGACCGTTGGCGGGCTTTTGTTTGGGTGGATAATGCGTGCTTGAAGCGTGCAAGCCGCGCACATGCTTACTGCAAAAGCGCTACAAGGTCTTGGTGGCCTGCAGATTTCGCATAATCGGCGGCGGTGCGGTGTAATTCATCGACCAATTTTTTATTCGCGCCTTTGGCTAACAGCAGCTTTACCATATCTTTATGGCCTTTTTCGGCGGCCATCATTAAGGGGGTGGCCGCAAACATATTGCTGGTTCCTTTTGCCACCGCATCGAGTTTTGCGCCGTGTTCCAGCATGAGCGTTACCATTTCGACATCGCCTTTGGCGGCAGCCTGGGTAAATCCGCTTTGGCCATATCCGTTAAACCGATTGATATCGACGCCAGCCTTCACCATGCGGCGCACTACTTTTCGGGCGCGTTCACGCTTGGAATTATCGGCGGCATCATAAAAGCGTTGTAGTGCGATATCGAATGCCAGAAAATCCATGCCTGCTGGCAGATTCAGGTTTACGCCACGCGCAATCAAATGCTTGATGATTTTTTGGTCACCCATTTCGATAGCGGCAAGGAGCGGCGCGCATGTTTCGGGCATGGCGCATTGCGGTTCCACGGGTGCCCCTGATTTGATGAGTGCAATGGCTTCATCCTGTTTACCCGTTAAAATCGCTTTATATAATTCCGGGTTCGCAGATGCGGAGGAAGCGGAGAGCAGCATAGTGCTGAATAGCAGTGCAGGGAGATAACGGAATTTCATAGTTAACCTCATGGATATGAATGGCATCAGAATAGTGAGGCACGCGATGCTTATCAAGCAGCTTGGCTGGGTGGTTAATATTTGTTGTGTTGACGCATGGAAAGCGCCGTGATGTCTATATCCCAATACAGGGAGGTAACACGATGGTGGCGATTGATATTGTGTATGAAGGCGAATTGCGCTGCAGCGCTACGCATGCCCCTTCGGCAAGTGTGCTTACCACCGATGCCCCCAAAGATAACCACGGCAAGGGCGAAAGCTTTTCGCCCACCGATTTAGTGGCAACTGCGCTGGGCAGCTGCATGCTGACAATTATGGGCATTGCCGCGCGCACGTTGCAGCTGGATATTACTGGCACCACCGTGCAGGTGGTAAAAGAAATGGTAACAAGCCCGGTGCGGCGAATTGGTGCGCTGCGCGTGGTGATCCATGTGCCGATTACTCCCACTGCGCAGCAGCAGGAAGCATTGCATAAAGCCGCAATTTCATGCCCGGTGCATCAGAGTGTGCACCCGGATATTGCCATGCCTATCACCTTCACGTGGGGATAGTTATTTAATGATGCTGCGAAGCATCCACATGGCTTTTTGGTGCACTTGTGTGCGCGCAATCACTAGATCTTCCGATTCCTGATCGCCGGCGGCGCTGGCGGCAGACTTGGCTTTTTTGGCCGAAGCAAGCACTTGCTCGTGCACGCTGATGAGGTTTTGGATCATATGTTCGGCGGCGGCGGTTTTTGATTTTTCTTTGCCGCGGGTGAGTGGGTTGGCAAGCGCGGTGATGCCTGATGCAATTTCGCTGTAGTGGTTGGGCAGCGCGTAGCTATCGAGGGCGCGGATGCGCTCGGCGATTTCATCGATGGCGGCGAAAAGTTCGGTGTAGTGCTGCTCGAATAAGGTGTGTAAGCCTACGAAATTCTGCCCTTCGACATTCCAGTGATAATTATGCGTGAGCAAAAACGCGATATAGGTATCGCGCAGCAGATTTTGCAAAGCAGCAGCGGTGCTTGGCTGGGTTTTGGTAATGGCTTTGACATTGGATTTTGGCATGGGATGCTCCTGGGTGGGTGGGGTGAGGGAATACACAGTGCTTATATAGTATAGCGGCAAGTATATTAAAAGGCCACGCCTTCGCGCATCATTTCTTTTATGGAAACAGCCTGTTGTGTTTTTTTAAGGTGCGCTTTCGGCTGGCATCTGCTAGAGGCTAACGTGCATATCACAGGAGTCATTACAGGAGTCATTATGTTGAAAAAACTCGTTCTCATTTCAAGTTTCGTGCTGGCACCCATGGCCGCTGCGGCCGCAGGCATGACACCGGTTTCAGAAATGCCTTCTGGCGTGTACAGCTTAGATAAAACCCATGCGAGCGTGACATGGAAAGTTAGCCATTTGGGGCTTTCGAACTATACGGCGCGGTTTACCAGCATGGATGCGGAGCTGAACTTTGATGCCAAAGACCCCACCAAAAGCACCTTAACGGCAAGCGTAGACCCGGCCTCGGTGCGCACTGATTACCCAAATGCCAAAGAGAAAGACTTTGATGCCAAGCTGGCGAAAGACAAAGAATGGTTTAATGCGGGCGCGTTTCCCAAAATCAGTTTTGTTTCCAAAAAAATTACCATGACCGGCAAAAACACCGGTGATGTTACCGGCGATTTAACGCTGCTGGGCGTAACCAAACCTGTGACCCTGAATGTGACGTTTAACGGCGCGTACCTGAAAAAACCCTTCGTTGAAGCGCCGGGACTTGGCTTTTCAGCAACCGCAACCATCAAGCGCAGCGATTGGGGCTTCAAAACCTATGTGCCAATGATAGGTGATGATGTTACCCTGCTGATCGAAACCGAGTTCCACCAGTTACCAAAGGCCAAATAATGACCGGCATAACCGTAGAGCGCTACCACCGGGCGGCGATTATTTTGCACTGGGTAATGGCCCTTGCGTTTATTCTGATGCTGTTCAGCGGCCTGACGATGGAGACCAACTGGTACAGTAAAAGCCTGCGGTTTCAAATGTATCAATGGCATAAATCGTTAGGGGTTCTGCTGCTTATAGCGTTTTTCCTGCGTGTGGCGATTCGGTTTGTAAAACCACACCCAGAGCTGCCTGAGCAGATGAAGCCGCTGGAGAAAAAAGCCGCAAAGCTTGGGCATTTTGCGCTGTATGGCGTGATGCTGGCCGTACCACTTTCTGGCTGGCTGATGGTTTCGAGCAGCAAGCTTGGTTTGCCCACGCTTGTGTTTGGCTTGTTTGAGTGGCCGCATATCCCCGGTGTGCAAGGCATGAAAGCCATTCATAGCGTTGCATATGAAGCGCATGAATTGCTTGCTTATGGCCTGATTGCGCTGATTGTGCTGCATGTGTTGGCGGTGATTAAGCATGCGGTAGTGGATAAAGAAAACCTGTTGCCACGCATGGGTATTGGCCGACAAAAATAGTGAATCAGCGGATTGCGTGATGGCGTGCATTGTCATCATTCTGTCATCATTTTTTGCTACGATGCGTGGATGGTGCAGGAATCTAAGCAATCGGCAAATACACCCACGCAGCAAGAACCCAAGGAACACGGCTTCCTTGCCGACTTTGTGCGCTGGAAAGATGGCGTAAGCACCCAGTTTCGCAGTGTGTTGCCACCTGCGATTCGTGATCATACCAAAGAAATTTCCAGCGTTGGCCTGATGGGCTTTACGGGCACGATGCTGCTTTCGGGCGCGAAGGGAAAGCAGATTGGCCAGCAGATGTATGATAGCCAGGTCAATCTTCTGAAAAACGCGGGATATCAGGGTGCAGCACTAGAAGCAAAAACTGCGCAACTATTGAAATCGGGCGTAATGCGCCCCGCGAAACTGCATAGCTGGCGGATTATTTATCTGGGTACGGCCATGGCATCGTTTGGGCTTGGGGCGATACTAAAAGAAAAGCCAGAAACCAAAGAAGAACGTGCCAATTACGATAAAATGAGCGTGCCAGAATATGCCCTGACGCGTGTGAAAGAAAGTTTTGATCCCATCAACCATTCACGGCAGACCGTGAGTGCTATTGGGTTAGCCAGCGGCGGCCTCGCGGTGGTTTCGGCACTGACGCAGCCGGGCGGTATCCATAAATCGGAACTGATGGCAGCGGGCACGTTACTTGCCGGATTTTCATCGCTGATGTTTGTGAAGGACAGCGATAAAGCACATGATTTATTTAATGCCATCTGGTGGACACGCTTGCCTTTGATTCTGACCGGCACGCGGGAATCGTTGCATAGTTTTCCCGCATACAAGCACCCGCTGACCATGGAAACCTTGAAATTGCCTAATAAGCGCATGGATCTGGCGTATCCGGTAGGGCAGTGGGGTAATTTTGCGACCACTGTATTTTCATTTTTTGGTAGCAAACCGCGTAAAGAAGCCAAACAAGAAGCGGCAGCCGCAGCGGCTAAAGAAGCAGCATCGCAGCCATTGCAACCCGATACCAAAATTAATGCCGTGGCAACCGACCAGAAACTGGAAGTATCGCATGCCATGAAGGTTGCCTAAGAATCTCCATTGGTTTTTTAGCACTGATTCCTATATCTATCATATCAATGCAGGAGATAGCATATGAAGCCATGGATTATAGGCGTAGTATTTGCATTGCTTACGGCGAGTTTTTCGGCGCAGGCGGCGGAATATACGGTGGATAGCAAACACAGCCGCATCACCTTTTCTGGTGAGCATGCGGAGAACCCGTTTAAAGGCGAATTTAAGGTTTGGCACGCAACGATTCTCTTCGATGCGACGCATCTGGAAAGCAGCGCGCTTGATGTAAGCATCGATACGGGCAGTGCGGAAATCGGCAACCGTATGTATGATGAAACCTTGCCCACCAAAGACTGGTTCTATAGTGAGCGCTACCCGCATGCACACTTTAAAAGCACTAGCATTACCCGCGCGCAGGATGGCTCGTATGTTGCCAATGGCGAGCTTACAATACGCAACATCACCAAGCCCATTACGCTGCCATTTACCTTAGAGCCTAAAAATGCCGAGAGTAATGAAGTGCACGCCAAAGCCGCACTGAAAATTGACCGGCTAGATTTTGCAATCGGCAAGGAATCCGACGAAAAAGCCGAATGGGTGAGCCGTGATATTGGGGTGCAGCTTTATATTGTCGCACTGAAAAAATAGTTGTGCTAATTCCTGCACATGGAAAGCGGCATTCTTTTTAACGTCTTTATTTTTCTGGCAGCGGCCTGCATTGTGGTGCCGCTGGCGAGCCGCCTTAAGCTTGGCTCGGTTCTGGGCTTTTTGATTGCCGGAATATTAATAGGCCCGTTTGGCATGGGGCTGATTGGTGATGCCACCAAAATCATGCATTTTGCGGAATTTGGCGTGGTGATGATGCTGTTTGTGATTGGCCTTGAACTTGAGCCTGCGGTGCTATGGCGTATGCGGCGTTCGATTTTGGGGCTTGGTGGCCTGCAAGTAGCACTGACGAGTGGCGCCTTTACACTTGTTGGCATGGGGCTTGGCTATAGCTGGCAGGTGAGCTTCGCGGTGGCGATGGCGCTCTCGCTTTCTTCGACGGCATTGGTGCTGCAAATGCTGCAGGAAAAAAACCTGATGCATACAGCTGTCGGCGAAAACGCGTTTTCGGTGTTGCTGTTCCAAGATATTGCGGTGATCCCGATTTTAGTGCTGATGCCGTTGCTTGCCGCGCACGGGGTAGCTGCGCCGGTGGCCGATAAGGTGAATATGGTAAGCCATTTACCCGGCTATGCGCAGGCATTGGCGGTAGCCGGAGTGATTACACTGGTGGTGGTAGCTGGCCGATATCTTTCGCATTCGCTCTTTCATATTATCGCGAAAACGAATCTGCGCGAAGTGTTTACGGCGACATCGCTGGCGCTGGTGATCGGTATTACGATTTTGATGCAGATGGTGGGGGTATCGCCGGCGCTTGGTGCGTTTGTGGCCGGGGTAGTGCTGGCCAATTCGCATTATCGGCGCACGCTTGAAATGGATATTGAGCCATTTAAAGGGCTGCTGCTGGGATTATTTTTTTATTTCCGTTGGCATGAGCATGAATTTCGACCTGATGGCCGAAAAACCCTTGGCATTGCTTGCAACCGTATTCGGTTTGATGCTGATAAAAATATTGATTTTATTCGGGCTTGGAAAGTTTTTTGGCTTGAGCTCGCTGCATAATGCCGGCTTTGCATTGGCCATTTCACAGGGTGGTGAATTTGCTTTTGTGCTGTTTCAATTTGCCAGCGCACTGCATGTGGTGCCGAGTGACTTGGCAAAATTCCTTACGCTTGCTGTTGCGCTCTCGATGGCGGTGACGCCGCTGCTGATGCTTATTTACAGCCGTTTTATGGTGCCGCGTTTCATGAGTGTGCTGCCGGTACGTGAGTATGATGCCATTGAAGCAAACAATGCGATTATTATGGCAGGGTTTGGCCGATTTGGCCAAGTGATAGGCCGCTTTATGTTTGGGCATGGCATGAAGATAACCGTGCTGGAAAAAGACCCTGACCAGATTGCGTTGCTTCGTAAATTTGGCTACAAGGCCTTTTTTGGTGATGCCTCAAGGCTGGATTTATTGAAAAGCGCTGGTGCTGATAAAGCGAAGCTGTTGATTGTTGCGGTAGATGATGCCGATACCTGCATGCAGATTGTACGGCTTGTCAGAGAAGAGTTTCCGAATGTGAAAATCTTTGCGCGTGCGCGTAACCGCCGGCATGCCTATGAGTTGCATAGCGAAGGCGTGGAGTATTTTAAGCGTGAAACCTTTGATTCATCGCTCAGTATGGCGCAGGCAATTATGGTTTCTCTGGGCAAAGACCCAAGCGAAATGCGCCGGAAAGCCGAGCGGTTTT